>JAFSJY010000012.1 GCA_017449215.1 Acholeplasmatales bacterium
ACTAATATAGTTGAGTAATTCAAAAAAACTAATTTTCCATCTATATTACATAATTAAAATATAATAAATTTGTAAATTAAAAAGGCTGTAAACCTTGATAATGAATTAAAATTCAAAACCTAGGTTTTTTCACAGCCCCTTTTTCTTTTTTATTCAGCGTCAGCGGCATTTATAGCTTCTGTATCAGTTGAAATTAATACAGGAATGATAATTGGACTTCTCTTTACTTCCTTATAAATGTAGTGAGAAATCTCATTCTTAATTGCTATTTTATATTCACTCCAGTTAATGAATTTAGATGCTAGGAATGTCTTAGAAACCTCTGTGAAAAGTCCCTTCATATTCTCATTAACATCTTCATTTTCCTTATTAAATACGAAGCCCTTTGTTACAATTTCAGGACCTAAAACAACTGTTTTAGTTCTTGGATTTATATTAGCTGTAATTAGAATTAATCCATCCTTAGCTAATAATTCTCTATCTCTCATAACGACATCAGAAACATCCTTAAATGCTTTACCATCAATCATTAATTCTCCACAAGGAACATCACCTGTAACACCAACATATTTACCATTAACAAAGCTAATAATATCACCATTATCAGGAATAATTACCTGGTCATCCTTGTAATTGATACAATCAGCAACTATTCTTAATGCATATTGATGACGATATTCACCAATGACAGGAATGATATATTTTGGCTTTAGAATATTAATCATTTCCTTTATTTCTTCTCTATTAGCATCTGTTCTAGGTAATAGCTTAGAATCAAATGTCTTAATCTTAGATGTTACATGATAAACTATATCTAATGTTCTAGCAGCCATCTTTTCAGTTCCAATATATGGAGTTGTTAATACTACTATTGTGTCATTCTCATTTAATCTTACTAATCTATCAAAGCCTCTAGCCATTCTTTGTAACATATGGTATGGCTCATGACGCTCACCAGTTACAATAACAACTAAATCCTTATCATCATTTAAATTGTTTTCATCGATATATTTTAATTGAACAAATTTATCTTCAGGAATACTAATATAGCCTTGTTGAATAGCAATTCTTACAAGCTTTTGAGTCTTAATACCTAAGATAGCAATTCTCTTACCTTGGCTAATTGCAATATCACATATTTGTTTAATACGTAATATATCACTTGAGAACATAGTAAAAATAACTCTATTATTAACTTGAGTTAATAGATTAATCATTCTAGTCTTAAATTCTAGAATAGTACCTCTAGATTCCTCATTCATAGCACCTAGCGATTCTGTTAATAAGGCTAATACACCTTCCTTTGAGAATACTGCTAAGCTTCTAAACATATGAGAATAATCTATTCTTGAATTTTGGTCGAAATTATAATTTGCTGTATAAATGATATATCCATCCTTAGTGCTTAGTGCTATACCGAAGCATTCAGGAATATTATGTGAAACCTCGAAAAATCTAACTGTAACATCACCAAAATGAAGAGCTGTCTTACTTGTTACAACCTCAAGCTCATCATCATCAAAATCTACTTCCTCATCAGTTAATAAGCTCTTTAAAACAGCGATTGTAAATCTTGAGCCATATACCTTTAGTTTTTTCTCTCTTAATAAATAAGAAACTCCACCTATATGATCACTATGAGCGTGTGATAAAAAGACACCTTGAACTCTAGATAAATTATCGATGATATATGATAAATCATTTACGATGATATCTACACCATATAATTCACTAGTAGGATATTTATTACCACAATCTAGAATAAATATTTTTTCATCGACTTCGATGCAAAACAAATTTTTTCCATCTTCTTGTACACCACCGATGGCAATAAAATTAATTTTACTCATAAATCACAATTCTCCTTTCTTATTGAATCGAAATTTAACTAATAATAGTATATACTAACAAAATTCAATTTTCAAGAAAACAACATATTTATTTAATAATAAATATAAATAAAGAAAAAAGTCTGGATTAACCAGACTTTTTTGTCCATTTTTTAAATTAATTATGCATTGAAATTTGCAACATTAATTTCAAATTGCTTTACATCCTTAGTAGCTACGAATGCATGGTTTTCTAATTCTTCACCATTAACACCCTTTTCAACAGCGTCCCAAGACTTAGCAGCTAATACCTTGAATTCTACCTTAGTTCCTTCTTCAAATCTCTTAGATACAACGCCATCCTTTGCTAGTACAGCAGCCTTTGCATCCCATGCTCCAAGATTCTTTGTAGAACCAACGATATAAACTTCCTTAGCATTAGAATTAACCTTAATTGAAACTGTAACCTGTGCCATAATACCCTCCGCTATTTTTTTATATTTGTAGATATTTATCATACCTATAAAATTATTATATATCTCTTTTCTTTTTATTCAACTCATAAACAATAAAAAATGGTCATAAAAGCGTTTTTAGTTCAATTTCGTATTTTTTGAATTTTATTATTTTATATGATAAAATAGTTTTGGTGATAAAAATGGCAATTAACTTTCCAATTAAAAAAGCTCCTGTACATAAGGCTGCTAATAAAGCTAATTTAGGTATGGAGTTAGAGGATATGATTAATCAATCAAATGAATATTACCTAGTAAATGATAGGGCCGTAATTCATAAAAAGCCAACTCCTATACAAATAGTAAAGGTAGATTATCCAAATCGTAATATGGCAAAGATTGTTGAAGCATATTATAAAACACCTTCTACTACTGACTATAATGGTATTTATAAAGGAAAATATATTGATTTTGAAGCCAAGGAAAATCATAACAAAACAGCATTTCCACTTAGGAATATTCACCCACATCAAATAGAGCATTTAAGATCTATTGTTAAGCATGGTGGAATCGGATTCCTAATAATTGCTTGGAATCTATATGATGAATATTATTTAGTTCCAATGGATGTAGTATTTGAATATTGGGATAAGGCAAATATTGAGGATGGAAGAAAATCTATTCCTTATTCTGTATTTAAAGAAAAAGCCCACCTTATTAAGGTAGGCTATGTTCCAAGATTAAATTACTTAAGTGTAGTTGATGAAGTATATTTTAATAACAAATAAGCATATTAGAATTCAAAATCTTTACCATACAAATTCTTGTATGCTTTTTTTAATTCTTGGTTATCTCTTAAAAGCTGAGTATGCTTTGTTCTTAATTCACCAGTTTCTCTAGCTCTTGTTATTTCATCCTTTAATGTATCACCTAAATTAAAAGGATATTCCTTTGACTTCTTAGTGTAGTCAGCATTAATTCTCTTTTGATTGTCATAGAAGAATGCAGAAACCTTTGTGTATTGCTCTGGTTGATAATCAATTGGCTTAAATAATTCCTTATTTAACTCAAATATCTCTCTAATACCATTTGCGTTGTTTTCGTTATAGAATTGTCTAATTTTATTGAAAACACTCTTTTCTTCTTCAGTTACAAATACTCTAATAACAGGATGATATAGCTTTACAATCTTTAAGTATTCATTTTCCATAGCTTGTCTTTCTTCTAATGGAAGCTTTTCAATTGAATCAACAATACGGTCAGACTTTTCCTTTTTAGCTTCGATTGAGCTCATAAGATCTTGCTTATTCTTTGTTGCTATAACAAATAATTCAGCCGGATCAAAATCCTTATTCTTTTCCTTTTCTTGGCATGCAGTATAAATTACTGAATTTTCAAATTCTAATAAAGCATTAACCTTTAAGTCTTCTCTAAATACACGATTGTAATATAAATCATTTAGATATCCACATTTTAAGAAATATTCATATCTATAGATATATTCTGCAAATTCACTTCTTAATTCATCAAACTCTTGTCTATTCATTTTAAAAATCTCCTTAATTAAATAAATTCAATAAATAATAGCATTGCCATACCATAATAAATTAATAAAGCTGTAATATCATTAATTGTTGTAATAAGTGGTCCAGAAGCAACTGCTGGGTCAATATTTATTTTATTAAATATAATAGGTGTGAATGCACCTACAAATGATGATACTGTCATTGCAGTTAATAAAGAACTACCTACAATTAAAGCACCCTTAGTTGCATCTAAATATGAAAACTCTTGTCCATATGCGACTGGCTTTTTAGTAATAATTAAATATAAGAATACAAATGCACCAGATAATATACCTAAAATTAAACCATTCATTAAACCAACACGTAATTCCTTAAATAGGGCTCTTGCTATTTGTCCCTTAGAATCATCATGATTTGCTAATAATCTAATAGTAACCGCTAGTGACTGAGTACCTGAGTTACCAGCCATGTCTAATACTAATGTTTGGAAGAATACTATAATAGGTAGTGACGCAACTACTGCCTCAAATCCACTCATTGTAAATGATTGAATTAATCCTAATATCAATAATACTATTAACCAAGGCAGACGCTTTCTAACTGAATGGAAAACACCTTGATCAGAATCCTCCTCATCAGTTAAACCGGCTAACTTAGCATAGTCCTCACTCATCTCTTCGCCTACGGCCTCTGTTACATCGTCTGATGTAATTACACCGATAAGCACATTATTCTCATCCTTAACGATAGGATATGAGTCTAGGGCATATTCCTTCATTTCTACTAAGCAGTCCTCAACAGACTCAGTAGCCTTGAATACTGGGTAATTAGTTTTTAGGATTGTATTAATATTTGTACCAGCTCTTGCAATAATTAAATCACGAAGCTCGATAACACCAATTAATACTTCCTTTTCATCTACAACATAAATTAAAGAAACATTATCATTTTCTGCTGCCTCAGCAACAACTCTTTTCATTGCTTCCTTAACTGAATTAGTATTTAGGATACTAATATAGTTGTTAGTCATCTTACTACCAATTTGGTCATCATCATATTTAGAAATTGTAATGATATCCTCTTTAGCCTCAGGCTCCATTAATTCGACGATTTCTTCTCTTTTCTCGTCGTCTAATTCATCTAAGACATCAATCGCATCATCGGCATCCATTGTTTCAATGATATCGGCAATCTTTTCAGCAGGAATATCTTCAATTATTTCTTCAATGTCATCTGCATGGGTCCAAACATCAGCTATATTTTCATTACCTAATATCTTATATAGCTTTTCAGTTTCTTCTTCATTTAATTCATTTAATAAATCCGCAATATCACTTTCATGATATTGTAATATCTTGGTTTTCTTTTCTTCATCTGAAATTTCTGAATTTAGAATGGACTTTAAGTCATCTAAGTAATCTCTTTCCATTTTAACACTCCTTCCAAGATATCTAATACCCTTTAATTTTATCACAAAAGAATAAAAAATAAACAAATATAATAATCAAAAAAATTAAAAATTGTACTTGCAAGAAAAATATAGTTGTTGTATAATGAGTGAGCGTATGCATTAGCATACAAAGAAAGAGCTCGAACCGTAGCTCAGCTGGATAGAGCACTCGCCTTCTAAGCGAGCGGTCAGGCGTTCGAATCGCCTCGGTTCGGCCATCTTAAAAATTAAAGCACTTCGGTGCTTTTTTTGTTTTATGTAAAGAAAAAATGGAGTTTCCTCCATTTATTTCAAATCATTTATTAATTTATAAATTAATTCATTTATTTCTTCTCTATTTTCAATATCGACTAAATACATAGGTTTAGCACTAGGATATGGTATTTCTTCTTTAAATCCTATATTTTCTAACGATTTAGTCTTTTTTATTAAAAATCTATTATCGTATATACCACCAAAGATAATACCATCACAATATAAAATATATTCACCCATCATCTTTTTATAGGTGATATTTTCTATATCACTTAACAAATCTAATACATATTCTAAATAATCTATTGAGCTACTCATTATTTATTCTTCCAATATTCTAGATTTGGTAAAATCTTTTCCATATAGTTTCTAGCTTCACTTTCTGTAAATCTTGGAACCATATGCTTAACACATACATTAATTAAATCTTCCATATTTGTATAAGTATATTTACCATCTTGATAGCACCACTTACAATATTTATCATTAATCTTTCCATCAATTTCCTTACTAAATGTTGATTCATCTAGTGGCATACCACAGCACTGGCATATTAATTTATTTTCCATAATTACCTCACCTTAATAGTACAAATTTTACCATTTAATTTATAGCCTAGCTTTTCATAGCACGCATTAGAAGCTTTATAATCAGCGTTAGTATATAGCATAGGAACAAATCCTAAGGATCTAACAAATTCAGTGACATTATAAACTAGATTTAAAGCATAATATCTTCTTCTATATTCATTTTTTGTATAAACAAAGTTAATTTGCCATATCACCACTAAAACCATATTTAGCGCTAGCTACAGTAGTTCCTAGACTATTTTTTCAAAAGTAAGTTTTACCCTCTTCAATATATTCTTTAGCATCCTCCTTATATTCTTCCTTTGGCTTTTCATTAATTACTTATTCACTTATTAACCATTATAAGAGGCACTAACATCTCTTCAGTTAAAGATGTATGATGTCCTAAAAATTTATGCTAATTTGGTGTTAACCAGCCAATCTTATGTGTATCTGTTCCTATTGCGATAAAATCACCCAATAAATAGCCCTTATCTCCAATCGGACCAAATACATTCATATCTATTAAATCCTTTGATTTATATAATATAAAATCATCCTTATAATTATCATTAAAATAATTAATGAAATCATTATGATTAATATCATCCTTTAGTTTAAACGCAACAGCTCTAGCGTCTAAATAAGGATATATTTTTAACATGCTAATTAGCTTTTCATCATGATAAAAATCTACATATCCTTTAACATCTACTTGACCATGATCGGCAGTTATTATAAATAATGTATCATTTGATATTTTATATAATTCTTCTATTTTATCATTAATATAATTAATTAGCTTTTTAGCTTCTACACTAGATACACCATAATCATGCATTAAGCTATCTGGTTCAAATAAATATGAATATATAAATTTCTTATTATTATTTTTTAATACTAGTTTTAAGTTATTAAAAAAATCATCTACTGTTTCATATACATGATTATTCTTTTGATTCTTAACCTCTACATATTTAGGGAATATAGAATGTATTTCATAAACAGAATTTGCTTTATCAAAATAATAATCCTCTATTTTAATAGGAGCATCTTCTATTTTTAATTCCTCACGAGATTCTGAATCTCTTTTTAAAAAGATATCTATATTTCTATTTAAATTAGGAAAATTTAAGCTCCATCCAAACCAACCATGCTCCAAAGGATATTTATTTGTTAATAATGAATTAGTAGCGTTTGTTGTAGTTGATGGAAATGTAGATGTCAAATTCATTTTAATATTTTTTCTTAAAAATGAATCTTCATCTAAATTAATATTTATTGGATTAATACCTAATCAATCAATACACATAAATACGATATTTTTATAATTCTTCTTTAATTCTTCATCAATTATATTTAATGTCTTATTCTTATTTTCACATCCTAAATATGAGGCAATAGATGCAGTTATATTTAAAATAGATTTATTAAAATCTGGAAATATAAAATCCATAGCTCACCTATTAAGAATCAAAGAAATTATTACCATCATTTGTAATAAGACGCTTAGTCTTAGGATATTCAAATATTAATTTATTATTCTTATTTTGAATTAAATAATCAGAAAATTCCTTAGCGTACCATTTTGCCATATTTAAATTATGCATTAAATAATGACCACAGTTTACCTCCTGTGCTCCTGGTACCTCATCATAGTTTTGTACTGATAGGAATGCATCTAAAATTAATTGATATATTTCTTCAGGCTTTCTATTTCCCTTTAATATTAAATAGAATCCAGTTAAGCATCCCATTGGTCCCCAATATATAATTTCATTCTTCCAATTAGGCTCATTCCTTAAATATGTTGCGATTATATGCTCTAATGAATGCATAGCAGCAACGTCAATTACTGGCTCTCTATTTGGTCTTTTAAGTCTCACATCATATGTTGTAACAAAGCCACCTGAAACATTATCCTTACGGCTTTCAAATATGCCTGGAATAATTAATGTATGATCTATTGAAAAGCTTTCTATTAAATCCATAATTCCTTCACCTCTAAATTTATTTTTATATCTATACTATCATATTAAAATTATACCAACAAGAATTATTTATTCTTCCAAGGTCTAGTTTTATCTATCCAGCCATTACTCTTCCAATATTTATAATCTGTATATTCTGGATCTTGCTTTCCTAAACTCTTTTGTAATAATCTTACTATATAAAATTTCATCTTAGTTATAAAGCTGGTGTGAGCCTTTTTATTATAATTAATTTTATACATCTTATTAGATAATTTAGTTAGCTTATAAGTCATTTGTTTTTTCTTTTTAGGAGCTAATTTATCCCAATGGATATCACTAAATAGCTTAAATGAGCATGTCTTAATATAGCTTACACCCCACCAAGATAGGCTATGCTTTATATCCTTCGCAGCACTCTTGCCTCCAGAGCCTAAGCATTGTGTTATAATTACTGCTCTTTTACCAAACATTTCAGGCATTGGTCTATGTGGCATCCATCTATAACCAAAATGATCAAGCATTGCCTTCATAGCACCTGTTGCGTGGAATACATAAGCAGGTGATGTAAATATTAATAAATCTGCCTCTCTTAATGATGATTCTATTTTTTTAATATATTCTCTATCCTTACATAAATTCTCATCTTTTAAAAAGCATTGTGTACATCCTAAACAAAATGAAGGACAATCCTTAGGAAGATAATATTCTATTATTGAAGCATCGCTTTTAAATTTTTCTAAAAAGATTTCCTTTAATTTATAAGTAATACCCTTCTTTTCAGTGCCATTAATTACAACTATTTTCATATTTATTTACCACCATAAAAACACACTAAATAGATTATATCACAAAAAAAGGGGCTTATAAAAAGTCTCTAACACTATTTAATCTTAACAAAGCTTTCAGGTAAGCCTTTATAATTAGTTTTTAATTTAAATACTTTACCTGCATATTCATCCAATTCACTTAAACTTGCAGTTGTAATAATTAATTCATCATAATTTTCACCACTAAAGGTACATGATGTTACTAGTTTAGTAGGTATATCAATAATATCTAATATTTTTCCACTTACACTATCTCTTACCTCTATTCTATTTCCACCCCAGATTGCAATAAATAGATTATCATTATCATCTATTGCCATACCATCAGGTATTCCATCTATTTCTGCAAGTACCTTTCTATTAGAGATAAGTCCTGTGTTTATATCATAATCATAAATAAAAACCTTATGCTCTATAGAATCACTGAAATAGAATTTAGTATTATCCTTACTCCAAGCAAGACCATTACCAAGCTTAGTTTCTTGCATACAAACTATTTCATCATTAATTATTGTATATAATCCTCCATGAGGCTTAATTATTCCATCATCTACCATAGTAGAAAACCAAATTCTACCTTTTCTATCAGCCTTAGCGTCATTACATCTCATGCCACTACTTACGATACTACTAATATCCTTATATTCTTTTATTTCATCATTTTGATATAAGAATAATTTAGTTTCGCCAAATACTATGAATCCATTAGAATCCTTAATAGGTATAGCCGCTCCTATTTTTTCATTAAATAATACTTCCTTTAATTTCTTATTTTTATCTAAAATAAAAAGCTTTTTACCTACTATTTGAACCTCTCATGATCAAATCATAAGATTCTAACTTCTAATATCGTTATAGAGACTATAACGGCATAGATATAATGCTGATAAAGTTGCCTAAATCCTGTCTAGAAGACACATTATATCTACCTAACATATTAGACTATTAGTTAAATAACATTTAATAATACTTTGAAAGTATTATATGTTAATTTTGTTCCACTCAAAGCTAAAGATGCTTTTGTCTCTAGCTCTGACCTTGAATTCACATCCAAGGGTTTTAATGTCTCTCTTATATAATATCTTGCTGCGATATTATATGATGCACTTAAATCACAATTATATGTCTTTCCACTTACAA
>JAFSJY010000013.1 GCA_017449215.1 Acholeplasmatales bacterium
CCTTCTGACAAGTAAAGTTTAACCATTTGCTGTTTGAATTGATCATCATATCTCTTTCTCATAACCTTAGTACTCCTTATATATTTATATTATACTATATATTCGTACTAAGTATTACTAAAAAATTATATCATGTTACTTAGCACTATACAATCTTTCATTATACCATACACCTATTTTCTTACATTCCTTAACTCTTTTACTAATTTCGTCACGGACTTTATTGACTTTTTGGACTGTCAAACTATTAGCTATAGCATTCAACTGACTTGTCACATCAGTTTTAGATTTAATGTACCATTCATTAAATACTCGATTGTAGTCAGTTTCAAATCCTTTTGTTAATTCATCAATGATTTCTTTCTTGTTTAGGAATATGGCTACATTTGAATTTACTACATCTATAAAATTCACTTGATATAAAATACTATTTATAATAAGCTTCCCATCTTGATTTAGTTGATAGCCATTAGGTGCAATTGCATCTTTAAGCATATGCCCTGATAACGAGAAATAATAGTATTCATATATTCCATCATCATTGTCGTCAATCAAGTGCCAGCCGTCATTATAATAATTATCTTCATCATAGTAAAATGATATGCCATAATTATCATTTATAAAACCTGTGGTAATTTTAGCACCTTTTGATTTTGCAAAACAAATGTCGGATAGGAAAAGCATAAATATTATTACTAATAATTTTTTCATATTAATCGTTAAATGCTAGTTGATACATCTCTTCATAAGTTAAATTCATCTTATCTTCAGGGACTATGTATGTTAAAATGTCATCAACTTCATTATTATTATTCCATATTACTTTAAAAATGCAAATATGTTCATCTTCTTTTCCTTTATTTAAAATTCTTATATATTTATGCTCTATCATTTTATACTTATTCTTATCCATTTTTTTTACCAAATCAACAGTATAAAAATTATATTCATCTAAAATGCTATCTTTGTTATTGTATTTATCTAAAAATTTGCTACTCAATGGGCACATCGACCAGTCTGCATTTTTTACAATAACTTGAGCAAATATTTGTTCATCATATTTATATTTTTGTGTAATCTGCATACTTTCATCTCTATTATCTTTACTATCTATACAATTAATCAATTCAAAATCATCAAGAAAATTATCTTTGTCTAAAACAAACTTATACTTATAATTAATATATCTATTTTCATATTTAAGATTTATTCCAAATGATAAAATTCGATCTTTGAAATTACTATTTTTCTCATCCATTAATATAGAATTCATCGTTAATGGTGTATCATATTTTATTATATCATCATCATATCCATATTTATTAATAAAATTCTGTGTTAATGCCACATTATGTCTATCTATTTCCTCTACTGTTGGCCACACCTTTGTTTTAGTATAACTTGGAAATAGTATATTCTCAAATAAGTCTATATAATTTTCTTCATCAAATTTAATATAATAATTTTTTGTATACCCTGTTAAGTAATCATATAATTTAATCTCTTTTATTATTCTAATATCATTTATCCTATTAAACTCATCTAAATCAAGTTCGTAAAGCAAGGCATAAACTCCATCGGTTTTTTCACACTTTATCCTACGACCATAGTCTTTCTCATCTAAACCTGAAAACAATTCATCAATGGCATCGTTATAGCTCATCTTTATATAACCACCATCTTCTAATACTTTTCTATCCTCATATTTCTTTAAAAAATTATCTGTTAATGGTATAAATCTCCATTTTTCTCTTTCATCATTAAATAATATGCAAGCAATTGCTCTATTATCTCCATATTTTTCTGCATCTACTATATAGTTATCTTCTACAGCAAAATATGACTCTTGTAAGCTCTCATCATAATCTTGATACAATTCCTCTTTTTGAGGTGGTTCAATATCTGTTGTTTGATCATTCTTTTTTACAAACATTATAAATATAGTTACAACTACAACTACAACTAATATAATACCAAGTATAACTATTATTCTTTTAATAAAATTATTCATTGACTACTCCTACCTATCCTTTCTAAAAATTACATCATAACCACTATCAGAACCTAAGCTAAAACTATGCCCACTATAACTAAAATAATTGCCGCCCTCAGGACTTTGATTATGAACTCTACCCCATCCAAATGTAGAATATGCTCTTGTTTGCCTATTATCAGTAATAATATGAGTTTGACTATTTTCTGTCATATAATCATTATATTCTCTATATTCAGGTGTCAAATCATTAACCCTCATCCACTCATAATCATCTTCAGATTGTGCATCATTTCTATGTGCATTAATATATCCAAGATAAAACTCTACATGCCCATTTTTAACAAGCATGTCACCAGGCTCTAAGAAATTAATACTCATCGTAAAACTTGTATTGCCCATTACTTCTGTTAATGGTCTTTGAATAATTGTACCATTATTATTCTCAAATTTAACCCATCTATTACCTCTATATGCATATTTATCATATCCCAGATTTATCATTGCTGCTTCAAAATTATCATTCGTTTGCATCATACCTGTACTAGTATTCTGCAATTGCATACCTGTTGAGTCTAATCTATTACTTCCATTTGTATTTTGACCTCTATCGCCTTCAGCATCTAATCTAACAACTCCCATGGCAAAACTATTACAATCATCTCCACCATATCCAGCATACTGCGAAGCCCCCACTTGATCATTTTTATTATTTGCATAATTCACTAAATCATCATTCCTATAACCAATTCTGTTATCACTTATATGCAATATCGCATTTGTTCCAGTACTATCATTTGCAACTATTGGATATCTATATGTATATGGAACATTAATTATCACTGGTAGATGTGTTATAGGATCAGTTTCTTCCCTGTGACCAATACCATGTCTTGTTTCATAACTTCCACCATTATTTTCAAAATAATCCCTTGCATCTTGTGTTGCATTATTATAATAATTCGTTTTTAATGAACCATCATCTTTATGCACTTCTGATTTGTGTTGATATGTAGGTATATGATTGACATACCAATCTGCTAAAGACATAATTGTTTCAACTAAATCTGTATTATCCCCATCATCATAAGTATAAATATCTTCAAAACTATCAAAATCTATATCCATATACCCCCATGTAGAATTACTATTGTTTTCTGCATACCCATCAAGAGATTTTGATAATACATAATATGACTTTATCTCATGCCCTTGTTTTATTTTCCTTATATTTGCATTTAATGCTGAAAACAATTTGGTATTAATAGATATTATAAATGGCTCTATTATATTTTGGTAATTATATAAGATTCTTGACAAATACTCTTCAATTATATTTCTATAATATTCATCATTAATATCTTTTGCATCCACAATTAACTGCTTTAAACTGTTTGCTCTCTTGTGTTTTGCCTCATACTTATCACTACCAGTTATTTGTTTATACTCAACTATGAAATTATCATATATACTATCATTAACTACTATTCCGCTTCTTCCAAATCCATCATTATGGTTGTTAAGTTTTGGTATTAAATCATCTTCATTAAGAACATTCTTTATCTCTCTATTTACTCCACTACTACCATTTCCACTTGTTGCTCCAAATGTATAACAAAATACTTCACTATCTTTCACTAGTTCATTTGCTACTTCTGCTGCTATTGTTCCACTAATACCATATCCACATATCCAATAGCAATAGTCATTTGTTGTTTCTGCTCTATTTGCTCTTATGAAATTTATACAATCAGTTACTATATTGCCATAATATGTTCTTATCTCTTCATCATTAAAATTTGTTACTAACTTTTTATAATTATATATACTATCAAATCTTCCTAAAAATATTCCATAGACATCTTTATATCTTCTATCAACTATGCTTGTTGCACCTGTTTGTATTGTTTTTTTCCCTATGTACAGTCTTCCGTTAATTACCTCATTTTCTGCAACATTAAATGTATTTTTTGTATGTCTATTTGTGAATCCTAATGTGTTTAGATAATTAGACATATCTCCATTTGCTTGATTTGTATTTATACTTTCTCCATTTGCAAGATTACTCATCATTAAACTCATTGCTGATAATTCATCATTATATTTTTTATTATTTATATAAAAATTATATAAGTCAATATAATTAGTAATAGTTAGTACGAATTATTTTAACTTGCATATCTTTTCTGAAATGGAGTTAAGTAATTAAGAGAAGCATGCTTTCTCTTGTGATTGTAAGTGACATATGCAAAGTTATTTATGCCA
>JAFSJY010000014.1 GCA_017449215.1 Acholeplasmatales bacterium
ACTAATATAGTTGAGTAATTCAAAAAAACTAATTTTCCATCTATATTACATAATTAAAATATAATAAATTTGTAAATTAAAAAGGCTGTAAACCTTGATAATGAATTAAAATTCAAAACCTAGGTTTTTTCACAGCCCCTTGAAATTTAATATTAATACCGGACTATAAGTCGTCTTGACGATATTACTAACCTAATGTTAGGCTTTCTACTCCCTTTTTTATCAGGATTATTCATTTACAATTTAATTTTATTTTATAAAAATATAGTTGTCAATAAAAATCGGTATGGCAATGTACGATTTATTTATAACTATTACTTCTTTTTTTGTAAAGTCTTTTCTAACAATACAATAATTACATAAGAAGCCATTTCAAATGACTTTTTAGTTGTTTTTCTATATCAACTATTTGTGTCTTACTAATTATGCCAATTGATATCGCAATCTATAATTACTATATCGTGTATAGTCAACATATTTATCTCGCATTAATCTTCCTAAACACATAAAGATTTGAACATTATTTTCATTTGCCAGTCTTCTTATTGCATCAATTGTAAAATCATTTTTCTCAACAAAACTTTGGTAGCTACTAGATGATATTAATATATTTGAAGCAACCTCATCCGCTTTGTTTTCAAGTTCTTCAGGCATTTCATCGTAGTCAATAAAAGAATTTTTTGCATCTCCATTTAGTATATGAGCTATTTCATGAAATAACGAAAACCAAAAGATGTCTGCAAAACTTCCGCGAATAGTCATAAATAAAGATACGCCTGAATCATTATTATGTCTAATATATCCTTGTACAGGTGCACCTTTGTAATTTGGAACAAGGTAAAACTTAATTCCACACTTAGCCAAAGCATTCTTCAAGTCAAAAATAAGAGATTTAGAATTATGAAACATAATTGATTTTATTTCAGGAATTGATTTCTTAAGCAATGGTATATTTAACTCATTCTCTATTTTCACATCTTTATCAATTAGTTCACAATATTTTTCCCATGCAAACATCGTATAGCAATTAACATTTACATTCTCTTTTTTTAATCTAAATGCTCCAATATGAGTCAATTTTGGTATATTCAATAAATTACTCAAATTAAATAACCGTCTTAATTGTAATACTTCATCAACATTAGATAAATTATCGCATATAAATCCTTTTTTTCTATAATCAACTAGAACTTCTTTTAAATCCTTTAATACATCTATTTCTTCGGAAGTAATACCATGAATATCTTCAAACTTTATAATTTCCTCATCATAGTTAGATTGTAAATTCATCCAAAATATTGCTTCAATGCCAAGTGCATATTCTAATTTTTTTGCAAAATCAGCAGAAATATTTTTCTTGCCGTTTAATACTGTACTAATATGTTTTTCACTTACACCGCATCTAATAGCTAATTCTTTTTGATTCATACCTTTATCATCCATTACTTCCATCAAAGTTTCTCCTGGATGAATGATATAATCACGGGATAAGCCAATTGTTTTTTCCTCTGCCATGATAATCCACTACTCCTTCTATATAATATTCTGTACATTTCGATAAAGACTCTGGACTAAGGTCATCAGTGTTAGGACTAATCACTAATCTATAATTACCATCTAATCGCATCGAATACAAGTGTTTCATATCTTCACTTAAACTTTCAAAATGTGGAATTGTTTCAAAACATTTTTGAAAGCATGTTGTTGCTTTTAACTGATCCAATCTCATTTTCAATTTTCTAGTTGTAACTTTATCCATATACCTTAGTAGTATTTTCTTGTCCTTTGAAACATCTAATAAATCTTCAATAACTTCTTTAATAAATTTGTCTTTATATAAAATTACCATTCCAATACAATCACTTCCTGTTACCTAAATGGTAACTTTACTGTATATCATTTTGAATTTTTTGTCAATGAATAATTACCCAAATGGTAATAATTTATCTATTCTAATTAAACCTATTAAAAATAAAAGAGTGACTCTTACACTAATTGTAATATGTACCCAATGTCACTCTTTACTTAAATTATAATTTTAAAGATTTTCACACCAATTAATAATCTTATTAATTAGATTATTATATTGAGTTTCATCATCCTTTTTAGAAATTTCTGTATGATCGCTATTCTTAAAATATACGAATTCATGATTTATAGAATTAGCATCTAATACAGGCTCTAATGTTGCATATTGGTTAATACCAACAATTGAATCCTTACCAGCATATGCACAAACGATTGGATATCTATTTGTAGTATTATTAATCCAATATGTTACAGATAATGAATCCTCACCACCATGTGCTTTAGTCATAGCATTTGATGCCGCATTAGGTGTATCAATATGCTCTTCATCTGTTGATGATGCTTGAATATTAGCCACAGGATATGGAATACCACACATACCATTTGCTATTTTAGCTGTTTGATATTCATTCCAGTTATACCCCTCACCAGCTACAGATAGCACTGATGTATTATCAGCTGCGATTTGAGCATCTACTGCTGCTTTAGTAATACCAGCATTTAATACTGTATCACTTGCATCATTAAATTTCTTCCAAGCATTTGATTTAATATCTACAGGTCCTACTGCGTCAATAATAAATTTAATAGGTAGTGGACATTTATCTCCTCTACTATATGAATATAGCATTGATAAATGAGCACCACTTGATGCACCACCGATAACTAAATTTAATTTAGTATCATCAAAGCCTAAATCATCCTTTAATACCTTCTTAATAGATTTAATACATGCATCAATTTCATCTAAATCTCTAAATATAGAAAGTGATGAATCATCCATACTTCTCTTTAATAAAGAATATTTAATAGTAGCTGATACATAGCCTCTTTTAGCAAATTCATAAACATATTCATTTACATCTGTTTTAAATCCACTAACCCATGCACCACCATGGATAAATAATATGATTGTATTGTTCTTAGACTTATCAATATTCTTTGGAACATATAAATCATAATTATTCTTACTCTTGTTAGCATAATAATCCTGATTATTATTTACATTGAATTCGTTTTCATTTACACCACCAGTTTTATATGTATTTAAAACTGATTCATTAGTTGCATATGAAATATTCTTAAAGCAATATGTATTAGGAACATCAGTAACATCCTTAGAGTATACATCTCCAGCCTTTACACCAGTTTCTACTGTTGCTGGTTCATATTTTTTAAATTCATTTTTAACTCTAATATCATCATCATTAAATAAGCTACAGCTCATCAAAGATAATGATAATATACCTAAAAGTGAAGCGAATAAAATTCTAGTCTTCTTCATTTTTCTTCGCCTCCTTTACCTGCTTTTTAGCATCAATCTTAAAGATTGTATATGGAATCATAAGAACTACCATTACTAGGAATACAATAGATAGACCTAAAGCATATGTTCTAGGTGCTATTGCGAATGTATTAATTGGAACATTTCCCATATCTATTTCAATCTTAGGTAAAATGAATTTACAGAAGACTGTAATACCTACACCAAAAATTATTTCTAATATACCGGCAATCCAGAATAATGGTCCAAAGAATGTCCAAGGCTTTCCAGTTAAAGACTTTAATGCAGTTATTACTAATAGGAATAACCAAATTACTCCAAATACGAATAAGCCGATAAATAAGCCTAAGCATACATAAGATACGACAGTATAGAACATATCAGGCATCAATGTTTGTACATAAATATTAATCATTCTAGTAGAATATTGCTTATTATCTTCAGTATCCTTTTTATCTAAAACTGAATTATCAGTAACCTTACCATTTAATTGATCCTTTATATATTGAGTGAAATATATATAAGATAATTCACTAATCTTTTCAAGCTTTCCGCCTTCCTTAGTGATATTTAATTCATCAAATATGTCAGTCATTTGATTTTTAATTTCTTCCTTATATGATGCGTCAAATCCACTGATATCAATTCCCTCTTGAATTTCACCAGCCTTAGAAATAGCATCATCAATTTGGTTATAGACAACATCAGTTAATTTAGCTACTGATGAATCATCACTATCAGCGGCTGTATATAAAGCATCTGCGAATCTAGTGAAGTATAAATCATTTAATCCAACCTCATCCATAATATCCTCAGGCTTTTGTGTACCACCTGCGGCATCAATAGATGATTTTACCTCTTGAGTAATCAAGTCTTGAATCAATGATTTAACTGCTGTTCTTACAACATATTCTGTAATATTATCAATTGGCTCTTGTAGCATTGTAGCTATTTCAGTAATGTTTTTTTCTAATAATTCTTTATTAATTGTTTCTCTATCATTATTCATTGCCTTATGTAAATCGCCAACGCTTAATGAAAACTCTATTTCAACATAGATTGTATCAGTACCAATCATTTCTGAAATATCTAAGTCCTTAGTATATTTAGTTTCAGGAACAAAGCTAGATATCTTTTTTACATCAATTCCGACATTTGAATATAGTGAAAATGAAGGAAGTGTAAATAATAATATCAAAGCAGTGGCACATAAACCAATAAATACTAAGTTAAAAATTCTTAGCATTAATTTCATACCATCACCCTCTTATCGTGTTAAATCTTATTTAAATTATATTTTATATAAACAAAAAAAACAAGACAAATCAAAAAATACCCTAGTAAATCATTGAGGGGTTCAACAATCTACTAGGGCTTATAAGGGGGAGTCTAATTTTCGTTAGATTCTAATGAGTATTCATTTGAATCATCAGGATTATTATATTTTTTTAATAATTCTAAAGCTTCTTCTTCAGTTAGGTTATTCTTATTATTTACTGCCATGTAGTTATTAATAGCCTTAATTAATTCACTCACCTAATTTTCCTCCTTCATTAAAATCTCATTAATACCTAATATATAAATATTCTTATATGTCTTTTTAGGGAAATACTTAATATATTGATCAATATCACTTTTCTTAATGTAATATTTTTCAATATATTTTTTTAATTTATATTTAGTTTCATTGTTAACATATTCATCAAATGAAACTCTTTTGAACATATCTAATAATCTTAATACATAACAATTCTTAGAATCTATTTTTAAATCAGAATGTCTTACTGTAATAGTTTCATCACCTAATTTTAATTTTCTAACAATAGCCTTAAAATTGTTAGTTATAATTTCTCTTTTTGGTTCTTAATCTATTATTCCTAAATCTATTGCTAGATTTCTACCAGAATAATATCCATATATTTCATCATTCTTTTTAATATATTTAGATTCAATAACATGATCAATTAAAATATCATCACCAAAATAATAAACACCCTCATCAAATCGATTAATATTACCCTTATCAGTTAATTTTTTTAACTGCTGTCTAATTACATCATTAGATGTCTTTTCATATTTTAAATCCTTTAATAAAATCGGTTCACCAGGCTTATATTTTGAAATTAATGCAGAATATAAATCGAACATTTTAACCACTACTTTCACAAAAAGTAATTTTAAATATTACTTAATGTGATTATAGCATTAAAAATGGTTTATTGCAATAACCTAAAATAATTTTTATTAAAAAATAAAAACATCAAGCTAAAGCTTAAGCCTGATGTTTAAATGATACGAATAATAATTCTTTATTTGATTTAATAAAATGCTAAAATCTGTATCACTATAATCCTTTAAATTCTTTTTACCATAATAATATTCATTCCATATTTCAATATTATTATTCTTATCGATACAGTTTTTACATAAGGCTCCACCATATGCTATATCAAATGCTATTAAATCATGGTTATTTTGACATTTAACGCATGATTTTAAATTAGGTGATATACCAAACGGGTAAAGCATTTTAATTAAAAATATAGAAAGTAGCTTATCTATATTTATATTCTTAATATTAGATATTATATCCTTAACAAATGGATATATTTTATCATGAGGTGAATCAGCTGGAATTATATTAATGATATATAGAATTACACCCAATCCCTTCATTTCATTAATATCTAAATCATGCTTCATAATTGAATCTATAATATCATATTCAATTAATGTATATACCTCTTTATCTGTTGTTACAAAGGATACAGTATTACCTGTTGTTGTAAAGCCTAATAACCCATTCTTTATTTTTTTAGAACCTAAAGCCTTAACTCCAATTTTTCCTTTTTCTGTATATAAATTAACAATTTTAGATGCTTCCTTATAATCAATTTCTGATAATACAATACCTTCAAATTTCATTATTCAAAGCTTTCCTTTGAATAGCCTAATGAGGCTAAAAGCTGTGCTTTATCCTTCCAGTCCTTTTTTACCTTTACCCAAAGGTCTAAATGAACCTTAGTATTTAATAGCTTCTTTATATCAGCAATTGATTTATTCTTGATATTTTTAATCATAGCACCATCAGCGCCTATGATGATTTTCTTTTGAGAATCACGCTCAACATAGATAGTAGCTAAAATATCAGTATATGCTGGATTATCAGGATTTTGCTTCATCTCATCGACTACTACAGCGATTGAGTGAGGGATTTCCTCCTTAGTTTGAAGTAATATCTTTTCTCTAATAAGCTCTGATATTAGGAATCTATTATCATGATCAGATACCATATCATCTGGATAGAATTTAGGTCCAAATGGTAATACACTTCTTATAGTATCCAATAGCTTATCTACATTCTTATCCTCTAATACTGAGATTGGGAATATTCCAGCAAATGGATATAAATCCTTATAGATAGCAATTGTTAAATCTATATCATTAAATTTCTTTAATTGGTCAACCTTATTAATTACTAAAAATACTGGTATTCTAAGCTTCTTTAAATTATCTAAGATAATTTGGTCACCCTGTAATACACTCTTTACTGGTGTTGTCATAAATATAACAGCATCAACACCAGATGTAGATGAATATGAAGCGTCAACCATTCTTCTACCTAGCTCTGTTTTTGCCTTATGAATACCTGGTGTATCCGTAAAAGCAATTTGGTATTCATCAGTAGTTACAATACCTAATATTTTATTTCTTGTTGTTTGGGGCTTGTCACTCATAATGGCAACCTTCTTGCCAACTACCTTATTTAAAAAGGTAGACTTTCCAACATTAGGTCTACCAATAATAGCAACAAATCCACTCTTATAATTTGTGTCAAATCCAAAATCCATATTATTAATTCTCCAATTTAAAAGAAAGTGGTAATAAATCAGATACCTTTATTTCTAGTGTATCTCTTTCCATGTTTGCTAAATATATTAATGTATCAGGTAATAATAATTCAGCCATTACCTCTCTACAAGCACCACATGGTGTAATAGGCTCCTTTGTATCTCCAACAATACATAAGGCTTCTACATCATATTTAGTAATGCCTTCACTAATCATTTTAAATAATGCTGTTCTTTCAGCACAATTAGTTAAGCCATATGATTTATTTTCAATATTACAGCCTCTTATTACCTTACCATTTTTAAGAAGGATAGCACATCCTACCTTAAATTTTGAATATGGTGCGTATGCCATAGTTCTAGCAATAATAGCTTCATCAATTAATCTTGAAACATCCATCATTTTTTCCTTACATATCCTGCTTTATTAAGGATATTCTCCTGAATTCCAAACATTACTTTTTCTTCTTCAGGTGATTGATGATCATATCCACATAGATGTAGGTAGCCATGAACTGCTAAAAATGCAAATTCTCTTCCTTCACTATGTCCATATTCCTTTGCTTGCTCCTTGGCTCTTTCAACACAAATAAAAATGTCACCTAATTCATTTGTTTGAACTACCTCAGGGTCATCAATTAAAGCAAATGATATTACATCAGTTACCTTATCAATTTTTCTATATTCCTTGTTGATACGTTGAATTTCATTTTTATCAACAAAAATAATATTAAATGTTTTCTTACCACCAATAGTCTTAAAAACATTTCTAATTATTTTTTCATATTGTCTAACATTATATCCTGATTCATTAAAATAACTTAACTTCATTTTATTCACCTATCATTAGTTTAATAGCCTTTTCTTCTTTTTCTTTTAATTTATCATATGATGCTATATTACCAATTATAAGCTTGATTGCATCAAAAAGCATTGAGCCCTCTCTATAATCAGCCTCACATACGATATTTACTCTATCATCATTAACTAATGTTTTTACTATATCCTTTTTATTTCTATATACAGCGATTGAATTACCACCCTTTTCCTTAATAAGCTTCATACAAGGAACATCAGTAATTCCATCACCAATATAAATCATATTTTTATAATCTATTTCAAATTTAGATACCTTTTTATTTACAGTATCATCATCAGTAATATCTAAGCTACCCTTAGCTATTCTAAATAAATATTGAGTCTTTTGAGTATAATTTACAGATGTTTTTGGCCATACTGCCACACCATTTTCATAAATGAATGAGCAGCCAAAAACCTTCTTAAAATATTTAAATATTTTAGTACCCTCAACTATTTCAGCTATACCAGATGAAATAATATAATGCTCAATTTCATAGCCTAAGCTAAATGCAAATTGATTTATTCTAATAAACCAATCCTCAACGCCAGGTAATAATACTACTGATTTACCACATTCATTTAAATATTCATGTGTTAATTTAATATTCTTTTCCTTACAGAATTTAACCATCATATACATGTAAGCTAAAATTTTATCTGCGTCATTATCTAATGTTAATTTGGCTGTTTCACCCCAAAACTCACTATTAGATATACCAAGATTTTTAATAAAATCATATTCTTGCATATCTGTTGTAGATAAAGTTTTATCAAAGTCGTATAAAATAGCTATCTTCTTCATAAATTCTCCTATGCACTAAATGCTTGGATAGAATATAAATTATTTAATCTTTGCATTTCCTTATAAATATATAATATGAATTCAGCATGTAAATTATAATTAGTCTCTAAATCCATAAATACATTTTGATATGTTCTAGCTTCCTCTAATGTGATTGTCACACCTGCAAAATCAGTTAATTGAATATCATATTTCTTATTTAATTCCTCTAATGACATACCAGAAATTGCAGTTGCATATTCTAATGACTTATGAGGATCCTCAAAGCAAATCTTTTCTAATGATGCCTCATCAGATAATTCATTATAATAAGTTGTAATCATTTGGAATAAATAATCATTTACATCATCATGTGACTCAAATTCAGTATCCTGTTGCATATGCTTTAATAGGCTTAAAGAATATGTAAATAATGGAGCACCATCAATTTGAGATAGGAATCCATCAACTAGCTCCAAAATCTTCATATCAACAGTATCCTTAACCTCATCAAATTGTTCCTGTCTAATTAAGCCATTCTTTAATTCAGTTTCATATTTGCCCATAAATTCATTAAACATATTTAAAGCAAATTCTCTACTTACATTACCATTTCCATAGCATAGCATCTTAATCTTAACAGGAATGAAATAATAATATGTATCATCTCTCTTTTCAGATTGAGTACCATTGTTTTGAATCTTAACCTCTTCAGCGTATGGTACCTTAAGGAAGACATTTGATAATACCTTCCCATCGGCTACAATATTAACCTTTAATACTAAAAAGTCAGGATCGTTTTCACTATATAAGCCTAATTGAGTCTTTGATTCAGGTGCTATTTCAAATGAAATATTACCCTTAACCTCATTCTTTGTAAAATAAGTAATTAAGCATTCATCATTGTTAAATTGAATAGGAATATCAAGCTGCTGAGTATTCATTTGACCACGCTCAATCATTTCAAATTGAGAATCAATATAACGGCTTCTTGATTCTATAATCTCATTAGTAATAGCTTCCTTTGATTCTAATAAGCCTAAAGGGAAGATTGCAGCTCTATAATTTGTTCTAACTCTTGTTGCCTTACCTTGATCTCTGGACTTTAAAAAATCATCAACATCATATTTACACATATTACCTAAGAATGCATTAGGTCCTACTGACTTAATAGATTTAGGTAATGAAATATGCTCAATATTACAATTAATAAATGCCCAGTCCTCAATTACCTCGACACCCTCTTCAATTACTACTTCCTTTAAGTTAGGACATGCAGCAAATGAATAGGCACCAATAACCTTTACAGAGCCTGGAATAATTACCTTTTTTAATTTAGATTGTTCCTGAAATGAATTTGATTCGATTTTTGCAATTGGATATGAATCTAATGATGCAGGAATTGTTAAAGTTACTTCTTGCTTAGATGAACCAGTAACAACACCTATTTTTCCTTGAACCTCATATTGAATCATAGAATATACCTCCCAATCGATACATATTTATTATATTTTACTCTTAAACTAATAAATTTTCAATATTTGTATATTTATATACAATTAAACTATCAGTTGTAAAATTTAAATTGACAGTAATACACAAAGGGTTATAGGGGAATGTGTCCCCTAATAAGCGTAGCGTTATTCTTAAACCCTTAAGGGTTCGCCCATTCAAAAATAGAAAAGACATATCATTTAGTCT
>JAFSJY010000015.1 GCA_017449215.1 Acholeplasmatales bacterium
AACCGGAGTTTGCCTAAATATTAGATATCGAAATAAAAAATAGCACGTAATAGGGCCGTCATTTGCTCATGCGTGCTATTTTTAGTCTTTATTTTATGTACTACATTTATGTACTACTATGACAATTTAATATTGCTTTTAAGTGTTCTAAAGTCTATAGGTTTATATAGTTTTTTAGGTAATTCGATTTCAAATGAATCAAGTATCAATTTTAAATCAGAGTCATCAATATCATTAAATCTATAATAATCATCAGCTAGTTTTTCAACCTTCCACTTGTTTAATGCACTTTGGATTCTATCTGCTGATAATGTCTTTTGAAACTTTAATGTTATTTTTCTTTGTATTAATCTTAGAAGGATAAGAGATATTGTACACATTGTTAAATGAGCTATTATATGTTCATCTGTTCTTACGAATATAGGTCTTGTATCTAATGTAGATTTCATTACTCTAAATTGATCTTCAATTTCAACCAAATTATGATATGTATCAATTATTTCCCTTTCGTCCATATATGTTTCAGAAGTAATGATTGAATACCATCCTAATAAAGAAAGATCCTCATTAACCTTATCCATATCAACTAGTGCCTTTAGTTTATCGGAATCAATTATTTCTCCTGTTTCATCATTTAAGACTTGTTTCTTTAAATACTTTTTAATTTTGTTATTATTTAATCTATTTGAAGGAAATGATTCAGGAGATTCAATGATTTGTCTTAAAGTATCATAAAAGCTTTTTTGCTCCTCATATTCTCTATTATAAAATTTCTTGGACCAGTAACTTACCATCTTTTCGCTTGATTTAAGTTCAGTGCCATCATCTAATTTATATACTTTCTCATATGTTTTAGATTTAATCTTAAAATCTTCTCCATTATAAACATAATCTTTATCACTTGTTATCCATTTTTTATCGGCCTTAGTAGTGCCTCTAACGCTTTTACTAACTAAATATCCATTTCCGTTTATTACAGAAAATCTAGGATTTCCGCCTTTACCTATACCTTTATCACTCACAAATATATATCTATTTTTCTTATCTTTTAAATAATCAACAGAATTATTAAATGAGTCTTGCATAGTGAGATGATCTAATGTATTTCCTTGGAACGCTTCAATAGAAATAGGTATACCTTGCTCATCCATTAATAAACCCATCTGAACTATTGGTAGTTTTTGATTCTCTTTAGATACACCTGGTGTTGCTATAGAGTGATATATTTTATCGCCTTCTTCATCATATTCATATCCAGTATCATCTCTATATAAGAAGAAGTTAGTAACATCATAATATATTACATTTGTTGTTCTTTTTGCCTTTTTTCTTAATGCTTGATCAATACGATTGAAGAAGGCGTTTTTATGCTTATACATGAAATCTAATGTATCAAAAACATTATATTTATATGAATCTTCATCAATTATTTCATTATAATAATCTTTATTTTGATTTACTGTTGCTATTTTAGATTGAGGATTTAATAATCTTCCATAAATTAATAACTTCAAAAATCCCAAAACATCATAATTTATTTTGTCATATCTTTTATATGACCCGATATATGATGTTAATCCTATTTCATCCATTAATTTATCAAAAAGAAGATTAGCGAATAATTTTGGGTGTCCTATACATTCATCAGTTCCTTCGTGTATTTGGAAATTATATATTTCTTTCTTTACATCTTTTGAAACGTAAGGCTCAAGCTCTTTTATAATTGGTGTTCCAGCCTTAAAAGAAGCTTTTAGTCTTTCTATGAAATTTGGTTTACCATCATCAAATTTTGACAGAGGACCTATGTTAATAGTTTTCTTTCTTACCTTATATTTGTTCTCCTCTTTAGAAAATTCACGATAAGACCTTGCTACTCTAATATATTTAGTATTGTTATTATCCATAATTTCAAGATGCACAATATCACTCCCTAACACTGTACTTATGTACTACATAAATAATAACATATTTTGAGCGATTAGTCAATAAAAAAACAGTAACTTATATATAAAATATATAAATCACTGTCGAAAATTTATATTATAGGTAGATAGTGCAGGCAAACTCGGGAAGAATATGTTCGACGCGTCCGTTTTTATTATGGAATGCAGAAGCAAATAAAAAACATTATACATATTATCAATTTTTTGTTATAATTATCTTAATAAAGTCGGTGATAATATGGATAAAAGTAAAAAAATGTCTAAAGATATCGTTGTTCATAAGATATGTTTCTTTTCGTGTCTTGCTTTTTTAGCTGCGCATATTATCTATTTAACATTCTTTTTAATTGTTCAAGTAAAACCAATGATTTATATGAATATTGCGAGTGTTACTTTTTATACATTGCTATTATTCGTTGTAATGAAGAGAATATATTTTGTATATGTTTACGCGGCCGCATTTGAAATATCCGCATTCATGACACTAGGTACTATGATTTGTGGTATTGATTCAGGCTTTCATTTATGTCTTATAGCATTAACAATATGAGCATTCTTTGCAGGATATTTTTCAAAGAGTGGAGAAAAGCATATAAAACCAATATTCTTAAGTGTAGTATTTATGTTATTATTCATATTTGCATATATTTGGCTTAAGTTTAATAATCCTATCTCAGATGTAAATAGCACAATTTCAACTATTTTATTCTTTGCTCATATAGGTATTGTATTTGGTTTTGGTATTACATTCCTAGCAATATTAACATCATATACTGTATCCCTTGAAAAGAAAATTGAGAAGCAATCAACTACAGATAGATTAACTAATATCCCTAATAGAAACGGCTTAAATGATTATTTCGTTAGAATTGGTGAATCTAAGGATAATTATATGATAGCTATTTTTGATATTGATAATTTCAAAAAGTTCAATGATAAGAATGGCCATTTATGTGGTGATTACGTATTAAAGGAAATAGCAAGAATCGCATCTGAAAATTCAAAAGATGACTTTGTTTCTAGATGGGGTGGAGAGGAATTTGTTGTTATCGCTAAGATTGACGAAAGTATTGAAAAGACTATTTCTAAAATAGATAGAATTAGAGAAACAATCGAGAATTATGAATTTAATTATGATAATAAAAAATTAAAATCTACAGTTACAATTGGTGTAGCTGAATATGATAATTATGCATCCATTGATGATTGGATTAAGACAGCAGATGAAAAGCTATATCAAGGTAAGCATAATGGAAAGAATAAAACTGTTAGCTAGAAAAGGATGATTTTTAATAATCATTCCTTTTTTTATTATTTTAAATAATAAAGATAATACTAATTTGAGGGCGTAGTAATTGATTTTTTAATTATTTGAGCGTATAATATTGTTATTGTAACCCAATCAAAAATGAAAATTGGACAGTGAGGTATATTTATGAACAAGAAATATGTTTATCATTTTGAAGATGCCTATGGTTTAGGCAAAGAGCTTTTAGGTGGTAAGGGAGCTGGTCTTGCTGAAATGACACACATTGGTGTATCAATTCCTCAAGGTTTTACAATTACTACAGATGCGTGTTCATTATATTATAATGAGGGAAGAAAGCTTCCTGAGTTTTTAATAAAGGATGTTTTCGAGGCTATTAAGGTAGTTGAGAAGAAAACAGGTAAGAACTTTGGTGGAGATAAGAATCCACTATTAGTATCAGTTAGATCTGGTGCTAGAGTATCAATGCCTGGTATGATGGATACAATCTTAAATTTAGGTTTAAATGATAAGACTGTTGAGGTTTTAGCAAAGGAAACTAATAATGTAAGATTCGCATATGATTCATATAGAAGATTTATCCTTATGTTTACTAATATCGCTAAGGGTCATCCAAGAACTGATATGGATAAGATGCTTGATGATTTAAAGAAGGAAAAGGGATATAAGCTAGATACTGAGGTTACAGCTGATGAATTAAAGGTTTTAGTATCTAAGTATAAGGATTATTATAAGAAAACATTTAATGAAGATTTCCCAACAGACCCTTATAAGCAATTAGTAACTGCTATTGAGGCTGTATTTAGAAGCTGGGATAATGAACGTGCTCAGGTTTATCGTATGATGAACAATATTCCATATTCTTGGGGTACTGCAGTAAATGTTCAATCAATGGCATTTGGTAACAAGGGTGAAACTTCTGGTACTGGTGTTGCCTTCTCAAGAGACCCTGGTACTGGTGAAAAGGTTGTTTCTGCAGAATACCTACCTAATGCACAAGGTGAGGACGTAGTTGCTGGTATTAGAACTCCATTAAATATTAAGGAATTAGAGAAGAGAATGCCAGATGTTTATAAGCAATTCATTAAGACTATCGCTTTAATGGAAAACCATTATAAGGATATGCAAGATATGGAATTTACTGTAGAAGAGGGTAAGCTATATTTCTTACAAACAAGAAATGGTAAGAGAACTCCTCAGGCTGCATTAAAGATTGCTTGTGATTTAGTTGATGAAGGATTAATCGATGAGAAGGAAGCAGTTTTAAGAATTGATCCATATTCATTCGATAAGCTATTATTACCTGGATTTAATAAGGAAGAATTAGCAAAGGCTACACCTATTGCTAAGGGCTTAGCTGCAGGTCCTGGTGCTGGTACTGGTAAGCTAGCATTCAGTGCTGAGGAAGCAGAAGCACGTAAGGCTAAGGGTGAAAAGGTTGTATTAGTTAGAGCTGAAACTTCACCTGAGGATATCGTTGGTATGGTTGCATCTGAGGCAATCTTAACAATGAGAGGTGGTATGACTTCACATGCTGCCGTAGTTGCTCGTGGTATGGGTAAGTGCTGTGTTTGTGGATGCGGTGATGCTGTAATTGATGAAAACGCAAGAACAGTAACTATCAATGGTCAAGTTTATACTGATAAGGATACATTCTCAATTGATGGTTCAACTGGTAATGTATATTTAGGCTCTATTAAGTCTGAAAGCCCAGACTTAACTACTGGTTATTTCGGTAGATTAATGGCTTGGATTGATAAGTATAAATACTTAAAGGTTAGAACAAATGCTGATACTCCAAGAGATGCACAAAAGGCTAAGGACTTTAAGGCAGAGGGTATTGGTCTATGCCGTACAGAGCATATGTTCTTCGATAAGGATAGAATCTTCTCTATGAGAAAGATGATTTTAGCTGATACAGTTGAAGATAGAGAAAAGGCATTAGCTGAGCTTGAGCCAATGCAACAAAAGGATTTCGAGGGATTATATGAAATCATGGATGGTATGAATGTTAACGTTCGTCTATTAGACCCACCTCTACATGAATTCTTACCTCAGGAGGAATCTTTAATTGAAGAATTAGCTAACGCTACAGGTAAGACTGTAGAGCAAGTGAAGGATAGAATTGCTGAGCTTCATGAATCTAACCCAATGATGGGTCATAGAGGATGCCGTTTAGCTGTAACTTATCCAGAAATCTGTCGTATGCAAACAACTGCTATTATTAAGGCGGCTATCAATGTAATGAAGAAGACTGGTAAGGCAATCGAACCAGAAATCATGGTTCCACTTGTTCTAGAAGTAAAAGAATTAAAGTATGTAAAGAATATTATTTGTGAAACAGCAGATAAGATTATTAAGGAAGCTAACGTTAAGTTAACATATCATGTTGGTACAATGATTGAAATTCCAAGAGCTGCATTATTATCTGATGAAATCGCAGAAGAGGCAGAATTCTTCTCATTTGGTACAAATGACTTAACTCAAATGACATTCGGCTTCTCTCGTGATGACGCTGCTAAGTTCTTACCTTCTTACTATAAGAATAATATCTTAGATGAGGATCCATTCAAGACATTAGATTATAAGGGTGTTGGTAAGCTAGTAACTATGTCAGTTAAGCAAGGTAGAGCTACAAGACCTAACTTACATGTAGGTGTTTGTGGTGAAACTGGTGGTGAGCCAAAGAGTATTGATTATTATCATAATGCAGGACTTGATTATGTATCATGTTCTCCATTTAGAGTACCAGTAGCTAGACTTGCTGCTGCACAAGCTAATATTAGAAATCCAAGAAAGTAATTGGGAATATTCTCCTAGTCGATTGATTAGGAGAATTTTTTTATTGACAAAAAAGACTCCTTAAATTAAAATTATAAATAAACCTAGTAACGTAGTAGGAAAAGAAGGAAGGTGTCTTTTTATGAATGTTATTAAATATAATTATGAACCATATTTAAAAGAGGCCTTTATAGAAATGAATGAGTATTGGATAAAAAAGGATTATGTACTTGAGGAAGAAGATAAGAGAGTGTTATCTACAATCGATGATTCTGTAAGAAATGGTGCGATAATCTATTTTGTTATTCATGACAATATTCCAATCTCCACTCTTTGTCTTACTCCACTAGGTAATGACACATATGAGCTTGTTAAATTCGCAACCAAAGAAGGATATTATAATCTAGGTGCGGGTAGATTAGTCTTAGAATATGCATTAAATGACGCGAAGAAATTTGCTAAAAGAATAATTATCGCGACTAATAAGAAATGTTTATCTGCGATACATTTATATGAAAAATTTGGCTTTAAAGAATTTAATTCAAATAATACATATGGCTTTTCATCTGATAGAGTAGATATATGCTTTGAGCTTAATTTAGGGAGATGATATTATGGTTAATAAGGAAAGAATGAAAAAAGAATTTGAAAAATTAATATCATTTGATTCTGAATCATTTCATGAAAGAGAAATATATAATTATTTAAAGAATAAATTAATTGAGCTAGGATTAGATGTTAAAACTGATAATGTTTCTAGTAAATTTGATTCTAATGATGGTGGGAATAATATATATGGCTTTTTAAAAGGAAATGTAGAAGGTGAATCTATTTTATTATCTTCACATATGGATACAGTAAAGCCAGGTATTGGTAAAAAGGTAGTATATCATGATGATGGTAAGGTAACATCAGATGGTAATTCTGTCTTAGGATCTGATGATGTTACTGGTATCGTAGAAATATTAGAAGCCTTATATCAAATAAAGGAAAATAATTTGAAGCATCCTGATATTGAGGTTGTGTTCTTTGTTGCTGAAGAGCCATTTTGTGTTGGAAGTAGATATTTTGACTATTCATTGATTAAATCTAAATATGCATATGTATTTGATTTATCAGGTGAAATAGGTACTATAGCTATCTCAGCTCCAACTATTTTATCGTTTGATATAAATGTTATTGGAAAATCAGCTCATGCTGGCTTTGAACCAGAAAAAGGTATTTCAGCTATAGCTATAGCAGCAAAGGGAATTTCTAATTTAAAGCTTGGACGTATTAATGAATATACTACATTAAATATTGGTCTTATTTCAGGTGGTACTGTAAGAAATGCTATTCCTGATAATGTTATATTAAAGGGTGAAATAAGAAGTAGTATTCATGAAAAGGCACTTGAAACATTAGATTATGTAATTACTATTTTTGATTATGTAAGTAAGGAATATGGTGGTTTAATTAAATATAATAGTGAAGAAAATATTCACGCTTATAAAGTAAGTAGTGATTCTATATTAATAAAGAATTATCAAAAGGCTTTAGATAAGCTGGGCTACGGCAAATGTAATATAATAGATACCTTTGGTGGTTCTGATAATAATAATTTAAATAAAAATGGAATTGAAGGTGTTGTTTTATCATCAGCTATGAATAATGTGCACACTAAAGAAGAATATTTTTATTTAGAAGAATTTTATAAGGCGGCTGAAATTGCTATAAAATTAGTTACCTTAGATATATGAATGTCCTGAAAATGGACATTTTTTGTTTTTTTGTGAAATATGTGTTGACAGATAAAAATATTAGGAGTATATTATAAGCATACTATTCCTACCGAGATAATATGAAAAGAAAAACACAGGAGGAAAATATATGAAAATGATGTGTATGTGTAGCATGAAGAAAATATTAAATACAGGACGATGTTTCCGAATGTGCAGCTTTGAGTAATTTTGATTATTTATTGTATGTAGCTATAGGGAAACTATAGTTTTTTTATATATTAAGGGGGAAATTATATGGCAGAATTTAATGCATGTGGATTAAACAATAGTCCTCAAAAAAAGGAAGAGGAACTACAAAGAATTAATGAATTATATAAAAAATACGCAGAAGAAAGAGGAGTAAGAATTAGACCAAATGAAACTCTAAATGAAATAGATGATAGAGGAGTATTCGTAAGACAAGCTAATTCATTTATTACTCCATTTGGAAATAAGAAGGGTGATTTTGAAGCATTACCTAATAGATATAAGATTTATTGGGCTCATGGTTGCCATTGGTCAAATAGACCAGTTATTGTAAGAGATATCTTAGGATTAGAGGATGTTATTTCAGATATCGCAACAACAGGTGCAGGTGCTGGAGATTATGGTCATACATTCTATGATCAAGAAAATCACCAGGATCCATCTACAGGAGCTTATTTCTTATCTGAATTTTATGAAAATGCAAAGCCAGGATTTAATGGTAGAGCTACAACACCTACTTTAGTAGATATAGTTACTAAGAAGGCTGTTAATAATGATTATCATAGATTATCAAATTATATTGAGGTTCAATTTAGAAAATATCAAAAAACAGATATAGATTTATATCCAGTAAAGTACAGAAAGGAAATTGATGAATTCAATGATTGGTTATTTCCAACAATAAATAATGCTCATTATAGAATGCATTTTGGACTTTCATGGGTTTCTTATGATGAAGCTTACAATGATTTCTTTGAAGCATTAGATAAGCTAGAAGAAAGACTTGAAACAAATAGATTCTTGTTTGGAGATTATATTACTGATTCAGATGTTCGTTTCTATGTAACATTAGTTAGATGGGAAACAAAATATTATCATAATGTAGGTCCATTAAAGAAGAGAATTGCTGAATATAAGAATATTTGGGGATATGTAAAGGATTTATTCTCTATACCAGTATTTAAGAAATATACATTCTTCGAATTCCCTAAATTAACATTTAAGGGAGTTAGAGGATATAATGGTTCATTTGCTGAAAGAATAGCAAGTCAAGTACCATATGAAGAATTATGGAAAACAGATGGTTCAAGAAAGAAGTTATCTAGTGATCCTGAAAATGTATATTTACATACAAATATCTCATATGAGGATTATCAAACAGAAATTTCAGTATCAAAATGGAATAATCCAAGTCAAGATGTTAGACAACCAAGAAATGTATCTATATCAGTAGATCCATCAATTAATCCATTAAAGGGACTATTAAAAAATAATTAAGAGAGATTAGAAGGAGATTCTACCTGTATTTCCTTCTCGTCTGGCATGGCTTTGTTATAACTAAAACTGAAGAATTAGGAGTGAGGAAACATTATGAAAATTATTAATTTTAAAAGAGTTAATATGAATATGATGATGTGCTGTATGTGTATGTTTACAAATACAGATTTTTATAGTTGGCATAATTCATAATGTTTTTTATTAAAAATATAAAGAGGATTGAAATGGATTATGTATATTGATAATCCATTTTTCTTTTTTTAAGGAGGGATATCTATTGGGGTTTAGTGAAAAATTTAAAAAATATGAGGAGGAGGCCTTTAAGCTACTTGAGGATGTTATTTCTTATCCTACTGTGTTAGATGAATTTAAAGAGGATTCAGATGAGCCATTTGGTAAGGCTAATAGAGAATGCTTAGAATTTGTTTTAAATAAAGCAAAAGCTGATGGGTTTAAAACATATAATGCATTAAATTATGCTGGTCATATTGAATATGGTCTGGGAGATGAAATTTTAGGCATTTTAGTTCATCTTGATGTTGTACCTGTAAATAAGTCTGAATGGGATTCTGATCCTTTTAAATTAACCATTAAGGACAATAAGCTTATCGCAAGAGGCGTTGAGGATGATAAGGGAGCTTTTGTTGCTAACTATATTGCCTTAAAAATGCTTAAGGATGAGGGATTTATTCCTAATAAGAGAATAAGAATAATTATTGGATGTAATGAAGAATCTGGGTCTAGATGTGTAAGAAAATATTTTACATTACAGCCTGAACCTGATATTGCATATTCACCTGATGCTTCATTTCCATGTATAAATGGAGAAAAAGCAATGGCTGGATATGATATTAAAGTGAATGATAATGTTATTACTTATTTTAAATCGGGTGAAAGATATAATATTGTTCCATCATATGCTGAAATGAGAATTAATATTAATTTAGAAAAGGAATATTTAAAATTTTTAAATGATAATAATTTTAAAGGCGAAGTAGCTGATGGATTATATAAGGCTTATGGTGTAGCTGCACATTCGATGTGTCCCTATAAGGGATTGAATGCAGCATATATTTTATTTGATTTTTTGAAAAAATATAGTAATTCTAGGCTAGCTGAATTTATAGATAAATATTATTTATGGGATGTTTATGGTAAAAAGGCTGGATATAGTGATTATGATTTAGAAATGAAGGAATTAACATCTAATTTTGCTATAGTAGATATTAACGATTCTATAGGTAGATTTGGTGTAAATTGTAGAATGCCTAAGGATAGCGATGGCGAATTAGTTAAGAATGCTATTTCAAATATTATTAAGGATTATAATTATGAAATATTAAAATTTCATTCTGGAAATAGACATTATGTTGATCCTAATTCATTTTTAGTAAAAACATTAGTTGATACCTATAGCCAGGTTACTGGTGATAAGGAAAATAAAGCATATTCAATTGGTGGTGGTACATATGCAAGAGAATGTCATAATGATGCAGTGGCCTTTGGACCTCAATTCATAGGACGAGAGGATGTATGTCATATCGCTAATGAATATATGTATATTGAGGATTTTTATAAAATAATAGAGATTTATTATAATGCTATTTATAATTTATCAAAATAAAAAAGGGAGAGTAAGAAAAATGAGTAATGAATTAAATGCATGCGGAGTTAGAGCACACCGTGAAAAGGAAAATGGTTTTAAAATTGAGGTTGATCCTAAAGCAATTGCCCATGCAGAGGCAATAGGCTTAGCACCAAGACCAAAGGAGACAATTTCTGAAATTGGTAGCCATGGTGAATTTGTAAGACAGGCAAATTCATTTATTACACCATTTGGTGATAAGGAGGGTGAATTTAAAGCTGAAGCTAATAGATTTGCAATATATTGGGGTCATGGCTGTCACTGGTCAAATAGACCTGTAATTGTAAGAGATATTTTAGGATTAGAAGATGTAATTGCTGATGTTGCAGTACAGGGTGGATCAATTTATGGACATGGATTCACAAATCAAAAGGATCAAAAGGATCCATTAACTGGAGTATATTTCTTATCTGAATTTTATAAGAATGCAAAGCCTGACTATAAGGGTAGGGCTACAACTCCAACCCTAGTAGATATTATTGATAAAAAGGCTGTGAATAATGATTATCATAGATTATCTAATTATATTGAGGTTCAATTTAGAAAATTCCAAAAGAATGATATTGATTTATATCCTGTAAAATATAGGAATGTAATTGATGAATTTAATGATTGGTTATTCCCAACAATTAATAATGGACATTATAGAATGGCATTTTGTCAATCACCTGAGGCTTATGATGAATCTTACGAGGATTTCTTTACTAATCTAGAAAAGATTGAAAAGAGATTAGAAAATAATAGATTCCTATTTGGTGATTATATTACAGATTCTGATGTTAGATTATATGTAACATTAGTAAGATGGGAAACAGGATATTATCATAATGTAGGACCAATTCATCAAAGAATTAAGGATTATAAAAATATTTGGGGATATGTAACAGATTTATTTAGCTTACCTCAATTTAAAAAATATACATTCTTTGAATTTGGTAATAGAGGAGGAAACGATTTATTTAAAGGATACGCTGAAAGAATTGATTCAAAAAGAGATTTTAATAAATTCTGGGCATCTGATGGAAAGAGAAAGGAATTATCTTTAGACCCTGAAAATGTGTTTAAGAAGCATCCAGTAGGTGAAACAGTAGAAGATTATCAAACAGAAATTTCATATTCTCATTGGAATGATGAATCTTGGGAGTCAAGAAATCCATTTAATAGAACTATTTCAGTTGATCCATCTATTAACCCAATTGAGAGTAAACTAAGAGATTAAACAAAAAAATTAGAAAGTTTAAAAATAGTTATTGACATATAAAATTGTAGTAGTATAATTTAAGTATCCTAGTTATTAGGTAGGAATAGTATGAAAGGAAGAAAAAAATCATGAAAACAATCGGATTAATTAATAATATTAACATGATGAATATGATGATGTGCTGTATGTGTTTTATGATGCAAAATACAGCTTTTTCGGGCGGACCTATTCCTAAGACTTTATCTTAAAGAAAAAAAGATAGTCGGAGCGAAGTCGGGTTGCTCCGACTTTTATTTTTGAAAAATTGTTATTATTTGGGGAGGAAAAGAAAAATGAAGAAGAAATTAGTAACAACTTTAGTAGCAGGAATTTTAGCAGGAGGTTCAATTTTAGGATTAGCTGCTTGTGGAGAGGAAAGCAATTCTGGTAAGACAGTAATTAAGGCAGCAACAGGTGCTAGACCTGCACCATTCATCCTTACAACAGAAAATAAGAATGAGGCATTATATACAACAAAGGATGGAGTATATTTAACAGGCTATGATATCGCAGTTATCACAGAGGTATTTAAGCTTCCAGAGCTTGAAAATTATGAGCTTGATTTAAATGTAAGCTCAAATACATTAGTAGATGCTCAAACTGGTACAGTTGATTTTGCAATTAACAATTATGGATATAACGATGATAGAGCTCAATCATATTATTATTCATATCCATATACAAAATCTAGATATCAATTTGCAGCATTAAATGTAGCTGATAGCTTTGAATCAGTAGCAAACCAAGGCTTAAAGATTTATTCAGGAGCTGGTTCTCATACAGGAAATGCAATTGAAAGATGGAATGAAAAGAGAACTAATGGACAAAAGACTATTACATTAGATTACACATCAGCTGATATGACAGTTCAATTACAGGAGGCAATTGAGGGTAAGGTTGCATTAATTCATGATGAGCCAGTTATGTATTCATATTCTAAGGCTTATCCAGATTTATTCAAGGAGCTTACTATTACAACATTATCAGATGAGGAGGTAGCTCAAAATATTACAGCTTATAATACTTCACATTTATTATTTGGTAAGGCTGGTGCTCATGCAAAGGAATATAGAGATTTAATATCAGGTGGTATTAAGAAGCTATATGAAAATGGTAAGCTAGCTGAGTTTAGTAAGAAGTATGTTGGTGAAACAGTTAATGTTGTACCATCAGCTAGTGATTATACAAAGTATTTAAATTAATTAGTAGTTTTAAACATGGGGAGGTAAAAGCTTATGTTTCTAGCAAGCTTTTCAGATTATTTTAGCTTTGAGCTTATGTGGAATAGAATCCCTAAGCTATTAGAGAAGCTTCCAATTACATTAGAACTTGCAGGCTTAGCATTCTTGGTATCATTAATTTTAGGCTTGCTAATTGCGGTTGTAAGATTTAAGCAAATCAAGGTTTTATCACAGGTAGCTAAGGTATTCCTATCAATAATAAGAGGTACACCTATGCTAATTCAATTATATGTAGCATATTATGGTATTCCTGCAATAATTAGAATATTTGGTGGAGATAGTAATGTAGTTCCTAAGCTATTCTATGCATTCCTAGCATTAGGTATTTATCAATCAGCATTCACATCAGAAACTATAAGAGCAGCTTTACTTTCTGTTGATAAGGGTGAGATAGAGGCAGCTTCGGCAATGGGTATGTCATATCCACAAATATTAAGAAGAATTATTATACCTGAGGCATTAGAAAATGCCTTACCAGGCCTAGCAAATTCAGTTATTGGCTTAGTTAAGGGTACATCGCTAGCATCTACATGCGGTATCATAGAAATTACATATCAAAATCAGATATTGGCAGGTAGAGATTATAGATATTTAGAGGGTTATGTAGCTTTAGCTATAATTTATTGGATTATTACAATAATTTTAGAGCAATTATTCAAGGTTATTGAAAACAAAACAAGAATTCCTGAACAGCCAGTTCCTATTAATTATGATGATAATGATAAAAATGACAAGGGTATTAAGGGATTCTTTAAAAAGCATTTTTCTAAGAAGAATAAGGAAGATGCAAATGTTAATGTAGACACATCATTTTAGGAGGATATTATGGCTATTTTAGAAATTAAAAATTTACATAAAAAATTTAAAGAGAATATTGTCCTAAATGGTGTTGATTTAAGTGTAAATAAAGGTGATATCATCGGCATAGTTGGACCTTCTGGTACAGGTAAATCAACATTATTAAGATCAATTAATTTACTTGAAAGACCTGAAGAGGGTGAAATTACTATTGGTGAGACTACAGTTCACCTACCACTTACAAGAAAAGAAAAAAAAGAAGCTTTTGAGCTTAGAAAGCATACCGGAATGGTTTTCCAAAAGTTTGGCTTATTTGAGCATAAGACAGCCTTAGAAAATGTGATGGAGGGTTTAATTACAGTTCAAAAAAAATCTAAGGAGGAAGCAAGAGAAATTGCTTTAAAGGAATTAGAAAATGTTGGACTTTTAGATCATCAAAATCATTATCCAAGACATATGTCAGGTGGACAGCAGCAGCGTGTAGCTATTGCTAGAACATTAGCTATGAAGCCTGAGATCATTTTACTTGATGAGCCTACATCAGCATTAGACCCTGAGCTTGTTACTGAAGTATTAAATATTATTAAAAATATTGCAGAACAAGGTTACACAATGATTTTGGTTTCTCATGAAATGAATTTCGTAAGAAAGATATCTAATAGAGTTATTTTCTTAGATGGTGGAAAGATTATTGAAGATGGTGCTCCTAGTGAGGTATTTGAATACCCTAAGAGTGAACGTGCAAAGGAATTCTTTGCAAAGATGAATTTATTAAAAGAGCCAGATTTTATTATTTAGGAGGGAGATAAATTATGGCAGAAAATATTAGTTGTTCAATTGATTTTAAGAAATTAAAGGAAAAGAAATTAGAAAACGAAAAGAAATATAATTATACATATGATGAAAATTTAGCTGAGTACTTTGCAGCTTCTGTTGGTGCAAAGCCAAGAGGAAGAGAAACAGAATCTGAATTAGATGAAAACGGTGCATTCGTACGTCAAGCTAATTATTTCATTGAACCAATTACAAAAGAACAGGCTGAAAAATATAAGTATAGAGTATATTGGTCACCTGGCTGTAACTGGTCAAATAGACCTGTTATTGCAAAGGAAATATTAGGATTAGATGGTGTTATTACTGATTATAAGGTATCTCATACACCATCTAAATATGGCTGGGGCTTCCCAGAGGAAAAGGATTTTAAAGATCCAATAACAGGTGTTTATTTCTTATCACAATTTTATTTAAATGCTGATAAGGATTATACAGGAAGAGCTACAACTCCAACATTAGTTAATACTGATTTGAAGGTTGCTGCTAATAACGACTATCATCGTTTAACAAATCATATTGAGGTTGCATTTAGAGGATTACAGCCTAAGGATGCACCAGATTTATATCCTGTTAAATATAGAAAGGAAATAGATGAATTAAATGATTGGCTATTCCCACATGTTAATAATGGTCATTATAGACAAGCATTCACATCTAACCCATTAGTTTATGAGGAATCTCAAAAGGATTTCCATGCTGCACTTGAAAAGCTTGATAAGAGATTAGAAACTAATAGATTCTTATTTGGAGATTATATTACAGATTCAGATATAAGAGCTTATGTTTCACTTGTTAAGTGGGAAACAGATTTCTATGTTAACGTTGGTCCTCAAATTAAAAGAATTAGAGAATATAAAAATATTTGGGGTTATATAAAGGATTTATATCAAATACCAGCATTTAAGAATCATACAAATTTACCTAAGGAAGGTAATTTAAATTTAGGAGTATTTAATAGATATTTAGATCGTTTAGCTAAATCAAACTGGGATGAATTCTTTAAGGTAGATGATTCAAGAAAGAAATTATCAGCAGATCCCGAAAATGTATATTTAAAGCATCCAGAAGGTGAAACTGTTGAGGATTATATTAAACCAATTTCAGTTTCTAAGTGGAATAATAAGGATCCTAAGGTAAGAGGAGATTGGAATTTCCAATTATCTGTTGATCCATCTATTAATCCATTAAAGGGATTATTAAAAAATAATTAAAGGTAGTGTTTAAAAATGGGAATTTTTTATTCAAATGATATTAATAAACTTAATAAGGATAATCTATTTGAATTATATGGTAATTCCTATGATTATTTAGAAGCATTTAAAAATAGTAATTATCTATTAGCCCTTTATAATGATAAATTAGTTGGGGCTATTAGATATATTACTGAAGGTATTGAAACTGCTTTAGTAGTTGATTTAAAGGTTAATCATAATAATTCTTATGAAATTAAGAAGAATTTGATTAAAGGAATAGAAGATAAATTAATTGGAAAAAGGATAATGTTCAATTCTAATTTAGATGATATCGATTTATTAGAGGAGTTAGGATATAACCGCTGTAAAAATGCATGGACATATTTAGAGAATGCACCTGATTTAAAAAACAGTAATTTATTTTTACCATTAGGCTTTTCTTATTTAGGAGAAGAAAAAACAAGGAAGGGTAAGGATAAAATAAATGAAAACATTAAATATGAATTTGGTTATAATGAAGAAAAAATCAATGAAATAAATGATGTATTAAGTGATGCCTTTGGGCATTTACATGATGTTAATAAAACTAAAGAAGCATTTATAAATAGTCAATATGTCATATTAGCTTATATCGATAATAAGCTAGTTGGTGTTGCTAGAGCTTTAGGTGATTCTAAGCTATACGCAACAATACTAAATGTTGCGGTATCTAAGGAATATCAAGGATTAGGAATTGGAACAAATATCATTTTAAGATTATCTAAGGAGATAAAGGAAAAACTAATTATATTAAATACACATCCTGGAGCTGTTGGTTTTTACAATAGCATTAAGGAATATAGAAGGAATAAATATTTATTTGAAAGGAGAATACCATTTTTAAATGAAGAAATAAGAATTCCTAAGGATAATTCATTTTTTAATAAAATGTTTACTGAAAAGGGATTCAGATTTAAAGATGAGTTATAGAGATTATGATGGCATATAATATTGTTTTATTTGGAGATTCTAATACATATGGATATAATCCTTTAAATGGTAGATTTCAAAATAGATATAGTGTTGTTTTAAAGAATCTATTAGGTGAAGATTATAATGTTTATGAAGAAGGACAAGTCGGAAGAACAACTATATATCGTGATGAAAGACCAGGATTATGTGGTATAGACGATGTTTTAAATATAGTATCTAAATATCAAAACATTAATTTATTTGTTATTATGCTTGGAACAAATGATGTTAAAATCAAAAATGCTAGAACAATATATGATGTTAAAAATGGTCTTAATTCTTTAATAAATAAAATAAATATTAGTGATAAGATAGATGAAATTTTAATTATTTCTCCTATTCTTTTATCCAAAGATATTGAGAGATTAGATAAGGAATATGATTACAATTCATATATTTTATCTAGGCAAAGCTCAGTAGCTTATGAGGAAGTTGCCTTGAAGCATAATTGTTATTTCTTTGATGCTAAAGATGTAGCAATTCATGGAATTGATGGCGAACACATGACAGAGGAGAGTCATATTTCCCTGGGTAATGCTTTAGCTGATTATATTAGGCAAATAGGGAGGATTTAAAAATGAAATTTGAAACTTTATGTTTGCATTCTGATTTAAACCAAAAGGACGAGTGGGGCACTTTGACAACAGCGATTTGTCAATCTGCCACTTTTGTTCATAAGGGCGTAGATATTGATAATCCTTATAGTTATTCTAGATTATCTAATCCAACTAGAAGACATCTAGAAACCTTAGTAGCTAAGCTTGAGGGTGGATATGATGCATATGCATTCTCATCAGGTATGACAGCTATTTCGGTTTCTATGATGTTATTTAAGCCAGGGGATCATGTAATTGCATCTAATGATTTATATGGTGGAGCTTTAAGATTATTTAATAATGTTAATAAGGAAAATGGAATTGAATTTGATTTTGTAGATACATCTAATTTAGATGAGGTAAGAAAGCTAGTTAAAAAAAATACTAAATTAATATATGTTGAAACTCCATCAAATCCTATAATGCAGGTTACAGATATAGAAGAAATAGCTAAGATAGCTCATGAAAATAAAGCATTATTATATGTTGATAATACATTCCTAACACCTTATTTTCAAAATCCTATTAAGCTAGGTGCTGATATTGTTTTACATAGTGGAACAAAATACTTAGGTGGACATAATGATACATTAGCTGGATTTGTAGTCTGTAATAGCAAGACTTTGGCTGATAAGATATTATATTATTCAAAGACTATTGGAGGTCAATTAGCTCCATTTGATTCATTCTTAATTGAAAGAGGTATTAAGACCTTACCTTTAAGAATGAATAAGATAAATGAAAATGCATTTAAACTAGCAGAGGCTTTAAAATCTTTTGATAAGATAAAGAAGATTTATTATGTAGGTGATAAGGATTCAAAGGGATATGAAATCATTAAGAAACAATCGAGAGGCTTTGGTGGAATGATTTCAATTGAGGTTGAATCTAAGGAATTAGCTAAAAAGATTTTAAAGAATGTAAAAATATTTCAATATGCGGAAAGCTTAGGAGGAGTAGAATCTTTAATTACATATCCAATGATTCAAACACACGCAGATGTGCCTGAAGAGGAAAGAAATAATAGAGGAATTAATGATAAATTCTTAAGAATTTCAGTTGGTATTGAGGATATTGAGGATTTAATTTTAGATTTGAAGCAGGCAATCTATGACTAATTATAATTTTGATGAAATAATAGATAGAAGAAATACTAATAGCTTAAAATGGGATTATGCAAAGAGAAGGGGAAAGCCAGAGGATGTATTACCTTTATGGGTTGCTGATATGGATTTTAGAACTCCTGTTGAGGTAATTAATGCGATTAAGGATAAAGCATCTCATGGTATATTTGGTTATTCAGAGCCATTAGATTCATATTTTGAAGCACTAAATTCATGGACATCTAGGCATTATAACTATAGTGTGGATGAAAGAAAGGTCTTATTGGTTCCTGGTATAGTATTTGGTATTTATCAATCTATTAAAGCTTTAACTAATGAAGGAGATTCAGTTTTAATTAGTCAGCCTGTTTATTATCCTTTTAAGGAATCTATATTAGATACTAAAAGAAATTTAGTGGTATCAAATTTAGTTAATAATAATGGTCATTATGAATTTGATTTTAATGATTTTGAAAATAAGATAATTGAGAATAATGTAAAGGTATATATCCTATGTAATCCTCATAATCCAGTTGGTCGTGTATGGACAAGAGATGAATTATTAAAAATAAAAGAAATCACATTAAAGCATAATGTGATTGTTATATCTGATGAAATACATGCAGATTTTATTTATAGTAATTATAAATTCACATCATATGCAACATTAGGAGAAGATGCATTAAATAATTCAATTATATGTATATCTCCATCTAAAACATTTAATTTAGCTGGTCTTCAAAATGGTAATTTATATATTATAAATAATGAGATTAGAAGAGGTGTTAGAAAAAGTATTAGAGATGCTGGATATTCACAGTCTAATATAATGGGAATTATATCAACTGAGGCTGCCTATAAATATGGTGATAGCTGGCACAAGGAATTAATTAAATATTTAGAGAATAATTTATCTTTTGTTAGAGAATTCATTAAGGATAAATTACCTAATGTTAAATTAATAGAACCAGAGGGTACATATTTAATATGGTTAGATTTTAGTAAATTAGGTATTTCAGATAATAAATTAAATGATATAATAATCAACGTTGCCAAGCTATGGCTAGATGAAGGAAATATATTTGGAGAAATAGGTAAATATTTTGAAAGAATAAATATAGCAACTCCTTTATCTATATTAAAGGATGCATTAGAAAGACTTTATAATGCATTAAATGAAGAAGGATTAGTATGAAGGTTATTTTAGGTTTATCTGGTGGTGTTGATTCATCAGTATCTTTAAAGATATTAAAGGATCAGGGATATGATGTAGAAGCTATGTTTATGAGAAACTGGGATTCTGCATTAAATAATGATTATTTAGGTAATCCAAATAAGGATGATGATGTCTGTCCTCAGGAAAAGGATTATATGGACGCTGTAATGGTAGCGAATCAATTAGATATTAAATTACATCGTATTGATTTTGTAAAAGAATATTGGGATAATGTATTTACATATTTTATTGAAGAATATAAAAAGGGTAGAACTCCTAATCCAGATATTATGTGTAATAAATATATTAAATTTGATGCCTTTATGGAAGAAGCTAAATATCTAGGTGCTGATTATATAGCAATGGGTCATTATGCTAGAGTAAGACATGAGAAGGATAAAAGCTATTTATTAAGAGGTGTTGATTCTAATAAGGATCAAACATATTTCTTATCTCAAATATCACAAGAACAATTAAGACATTCATTATTTCCTGTTGGAGATTTAACTAAGGCTGAGGTTAGAAAAATAGCTAAGGATAATAATTTATATACTGTAGAAAAGAAGGATTCTACAGGTATATGCTTTATTGGAGAAAGAAATTTTAAAGAATTCTTAAAGAATTATTTACCAGCAAATCCAGGTAATATAGTAACAATGGATAGTAAAATAGTAGGTAAGCATGAAGGACTAATGTATTATACAATTGGTCAAAGAAAGGGACTTGGAATTGGTGGTAATAATGAATTTAGTGATTCACCTTGGTTTGTGTTAGGAAAAAGATTAGATAAGAATGAGCTTATTGTAGGTCAAGGTAATGATAATATTTATTTAATATCTAATCATTGTTATGCTAATAATATTAATTGGATTTCTGATAAGCCAATTGAGGGAAAGAAATATACTGCTAAATTTAGATATAGACAAAAGGATAATGATGTAAAAATAGAATTTATAAATGATGATTTAATCCATGTTATTTATGAACAAGGTGTATCATCAGTTACACCAGGACAAGCAGTTGTTATCTATGATGGTGATATTTGCTTAGGTGGAGGTATCATTGATTCTGTTTATTATAATGATAAAAAGAGAATCTATTACTAAAATAGGTTTTTTAAGATGTAGGCCAAACGTTTTGAATTTGGTCTTTTTTCTTCGTATAAAATTGTTTATTGTGTTGTAGACATAGCTGTATTTGAGTGTTAGAATGTAATTAGAAGTAATCAATAAAAAATTTAAGAAGGAAGGTTATAAGAATGATTGAAACAAAGAAGCTAAATGACGCTACTTTAAGGAGAATCACAAGAAGTGATAGCACCACAGAAGACGTTCATTTAACTGATGTTCCTAGCAATGTTATATCATCTGGCACACAAATAACTGATACAGTTTTAGCTAATATCAATTATAAGGATGATAACACTTTAGAGTTTTCAATAGCTAATGATGATGTTTTACCAAGTGCTGGTAAAGCGATTTTTTACGTTAATGGAGGAAAATTGTATTGTTCAATTGATGGATATACACCTCTTGAGATTTCATCATTATCAACTACTAATTTAATACCTAAGAAAGGTACAACATATGTTTCAAATGGGGCTCTTGAATATTTTAATTTAGAATCTTCTTTGAAACTTTTTTCAACTAGAACAAAGTTAGGAACAATCCCTGCAAGGGATGAAGAAACGAATTCATTAACTGACGGAACATATTTTGATTTTACATTAAATAATATAAAGGGATACATATCTGGAAATGAAAGATTGAAGATTGGTGATAGCTTTTCAGTTAGTAACTCAGGATCATCTATTAGTATATCTTCTGATGGAGATATAAATATAAAACACGATAATAATTCAAAGATTGAATTAGATAATGAAAGATTTTTTATAAAAGGGAAATCTACTGATATAGGAATAGATTCTACAAAAACAAAATTTAATTGTCATACTGAATTGCATAAATCATCATATGGTAATAATCAATATAGATTACAGTTTGAAGATACTGTTAAATTAAAAAATATGAATAACAATATTAATTTAGTTTCTTTAAGTACAAATGGTGTAATGAGTTTCAATAATATGAATTTGAAGGATTCATATAGTGAAATAAAAACAGAAAATAGTGCCTTGAAAATAAGTACATTAAGGGATGGGTTATATATTTCGAATCCAACATTCAAAATTCAAATGACAGGTTCAAGTGTAAGAATTAGAAACAATGTTGATACTAATTTATTCGAAGTAAGAAGTAATGGAAAGATTTATATTGGCGAAAACGAATTAGAACAGTTAATAAATAAAAGATACGTAGAAAATGTGATAGTAGAATCAAACGGTGTATCAAGAGTCTATATGTATATTAATCCAGGAAGATTATATAAAATCAGGTTAGTAGATGGGATTGATAAAATTATTACTATAAAATATAGTGATATAAGAACGCATATACCAGTTGGAGATGGATATACATATTTTGTTGATTACTCACCTATTGAATACGATGATGAAGATGATCATATTTATTTGAGTATATACAAAGAAACTCAAAATCAACGAACACAATTGACTATTAAGTCATTATACGAACTTATAGAATATTAAGAGGTATTTATGAAGCGAAAGGAAATAAATTATAATCTTTTAGATAGTAGTCTAAATTATAGATTAAATGATAAAAAAATCTATATTTCTATATTAGGTACAAAACTTATAAAAAGTAACTTGGATATTAGTTTGGATTTAATAATAAACGATGATTATTTAGCTACTAATAGTTTAGCAATTGAATTAGAAAAGAACGATATCAGTAGCTATACTATTAAATATCCAAACGGAAATAATGACAAATTAGATGTATTATATTATATTTTAGATGATTCTAATGAAAGAATGTACGCGGATAAAGAAAATGTAATAATAAAACCAGATGGAAGCTTAGAATATAATGGTCATGAAGTAAAGACATATTTTAAGAGTGATTCAGGATTATCATTATATGGAGATTTCAATGATTTTATAGATAGTGATAAAATAGATTTAAAAAATGAAGAAATATCTAAATTGGAACAAGAAATTTTCAATATAGAATCACTTATATCTGAAATAGAATATAAGAAAGTAGAATATAGTAAGCTTGATGATATTAAATATATTGAATATGATAATGCTTTAAGGCAAGTAGAACAGCTAAATTTAGATTTGGCAAGCTTGCAGGTCAGTTCCAATGACGATTTATATTCATATTACAATGCATATTATGATTATAAGCATATGTATTATAACAATACTAGAAAAACTCTTGATGTAGCATATGGCTTAGTAGGTGGTGCAACTGAACCAGTTCCAAATTCAGGTGTTCAACAATATCTTTATACTAATAGTAATGGACGTAATATGCAATTATATAATTCATTAGCGTTATATTATGACGACGATGGTGACGCTGATATGTTTGATGATATGACAATATCAGCGAAAATTGCTAAATATTACGAGCAAGAATTCACAAAGAATATAGAATATTATAATAGTTTAATATCCCAAAAAACAGATGAGATAGAAAACAAGGAATGGTATCATAAAAAAATAATAAATCAAAAAACAAAAGAAATAAAAAATGCCAATGCGACATTATTAAATAAAAAGGCAATATACGAAAATGAATATAATGCATTACTTAAGGATTATTATCATGAATGCCTAATTCAATTTGATAAACAACTAGAATATTATAATAAATTATTGAAACAAAAGAAGTATCAGCTATCTAAATATCAGAAAGAAATACCTATAATTTATTTAATAACTGCTGATAGGAAGCTAGTATATGGTTTTAATGAATGTAACAAATTATGTTGTATTTTTGATTCATATAATCATCAATTATTGATTGAATATAAGAATGATAAGATTATATCTGTAATTGACGAGAAAGGTAATAAAATTGAATTATCTTATAATGAATTAAATCAATTAACCAATATAAGAAACGATGTTGGTGAATATGTTAATATAAATTACTCTGATAATAAAATAGCAAGAGTAGATAAGAATGAAAATTCTATTTATTTCGAATATAATGATGGTTTGTTAAATAAGATATCTGATGAAAGTATAGGATATAAATTACACTATTCTGATGATGATTTAGATGTTGTATCAAAAGTAAGTAAAGATAATCATATTAAAGAATTACATAATTATTTATATGATAATAATTTAGTAACATTAATAGATAAGACAAGATATGAACTTGTTGATGATAATTATATTTATTCTAAAATTGAATATATTTTTGAAGATACTTCATTGATTTCAGAAATAGAATATAGAAATAACACGATACATAAATTATCAGGATATGAATATGATTCCTATCATTGCGATTTTGCATTTGAATCAAATAAGAATGATAAAAAGATATTTGAAAGTGAAGAAGAGTCATTCCTAGGTGTTAAGGTATATAATGTAACATTAACAAATATATTAAAAACAGATTACACATTATATGCCCTAGTAAGCGCTAATTCACTCGCTAATATATATAAATATAGGAAGACTGCTTATTGTAATCATTTAGTTAATGTTAGTAATATTAAATATGAATTAAGAGTTGCATTATCATATCCTAATGAGGAAATTACATATGGTGCTTCATTTAATCCTAGTATTACAGGTAAACAAATAGTAGCTATACCAGTGACATTAAAGGAAGACTCAAATGGTAAAGCAATCCAACCTAATAGTGTAACAATTTATGTAGATTATTCTAATAATAATGGAGAATGCACAGTTTATAATGTGGTATTATCTGAATGCAAGTATAGTTATAGAAGTTGTAATAGTGCAAAACAACCTTTAGAATTATATGTTAGTGATATTAAATATCCAATTATTTCTAACTCTATGAAGACAGGTTATATTATTAAATCATCTCATGTAGATTATTCATATGACATAAAAGAATTATTAAAAGAAGAAAAAGAATATATATCATATGAAAAATATGATTTAAATAATAATTATATTGAAACTACTAATAAAGAATATTTTAAAAAATATTATTATGACAATAAATCAAGGTTAATTAGGGTAGTTGATTCAAAATCAAATACCAAAATTTATGAATATGATGATAACGGCAATGTTATAAAGGATGTTTCTTATAATGAAAAGGATTCATCAAATGTTATCATTAAAGATTATGAATATGATAGTGATGGTAATCTTATATCGGATTCAAATGAATTAGGATATAAGAGCAAATATCAACATTCATTAAATGATGTTTTAGAAGAATCTCCAAATGGATTTATAACAAGAATTTCTGAATCGTATTTAAAAACCGATTTAATATCTAACTCAAGATACATAAATAAAGGAAAGATAGAATCATTAAATAGTGGCGATATTAATTATAAATATACATATGATGAATGGGGTATGGAATCATCATTATTTATTAATGATAATTTATATATGAATTTTATCTATGATGAATCTTTAGGTAAAAAGTATTATGTATCTAAGTTAAATAATAATAAAGGCTTTATGAAGGTTACTGATTTATATGATAAGCCTTTATATATTAAAAAGATTAATAATGAGACACAAGAAATAATATGTAAATATGAATATGATTCTAATGATAATTTAATATCAATTAAGGATAAGAATGATAATATATTAGAATCATATGAATATATTGATGATGTCTTATCTAAAATATCAAATGATAATTATATTAAAAAATATTCTAATGATATTTATGGTAATACTACATCGATATCTTATGATAATGATACATATAATTATCAATATAATGAAGATAATGAATTAATTAGATTATCACATAATAGTTTTAATGAAGAATTAAAATATGATTCAGTAAAGAGAATTATTAATAAAGATAATAATGTCATTGATGAGTCATATGAATATTTAAATATAAATAATAGAACTACTAATCTAATAAAATTAATTAAGCAAAAGATTAATAATAGAATCATTTATAATAAATTTTATTATGATAAATGTGGAAATATTATTAAATCAATAATTAATCATAATGAAACAAGATATTATTATGATGGATTAAATAGATTAATAAGATTAGATAGTAATGAATTAAATCATACATATACATATTCATATGATGAAAAGAATAATATCATATCTAAGGGTATCCATGATTTATCAGATAATAATATATTGTTAAATTCATCATATAAAGACTATGAATATGATAATGATAATAAATTAATATCATATGATAATAATCAAATTACATATGATAATTCATTAAGACCAATTAATTATAAAGGTAATACATTATTATGGGATAATAATAAATTACTTCAATATGGTAATAACCATTTTGAATATGATTATAATGGATTAAGAATAAAGAAGATTACATCTAATGAAGAAATAGAGTATGTAAGAGATGGTAAAAGAATATTAAAGGAAATCCATACTGTATATAATAGTAGTATTATAGAAGGACAATCCATAAATAATAATATAGAGGCAATATCATCACCAGGTGATGTTATTACCTATAATTATGGAATTAATGGAATAGAAGGATTTACATTAAATAATATAAATTATCATTATATTAAGAATATATTTAATGATGTAATAGAAATAATAGATGATAATTATAATACTTATGCAAAATATTCTTACGATGCATATGGTGAATGTAATATAATATTAAATGTAAATGATATAGCAAATATCAATCCAATAAGATATAGATCATATTATTATGATAAAGAGATTGGATTATATTATCTAAATAATAGATATTATGATCCAGAGATAATGAGATTCATATCTTTAGATGATATATCATATTTAGAATATGATGTATTAGGTGGATTGAATTTATGGACTTATTGTAATAATAA
>JAFSJY010000016.1 GCA_017449215.1 Acholeplasmatales bacterium
ATAAGAATTAGAAGAAGTAACGATTGTTATATTTACTTTAATATCCTTTAACATAGATATTAAATAATTGTCAGCATAGAAGTCAGTTATAGTTAAGCTTTCTTTGGCTAAAAAGAAGATATGTCTAATGAAAGTATAAGGTTCTACAATTTCACCTTCAAAGAATGCTTTAGAATTCTCTGAATAAATATCATTTTTAATATTATTTATTTTTGATTCAATATTTTCAACTTTATTTTGTAATGAAATAATATTAGAAGTACAAGATAAGCATCTTTCTTCATTAATAACTGATCCCTTTAATAAGTATTGCTTCAATATTCTATTAGCCCATTGTCTAAATAATACACCACGTTTAGATTTCACACGATAGCCAACTGATATTATCACATCTAAAGAATAGAATGTTACCCTTTGGTCAACTCCAGCAATACGCATTTTTTGCGTGTTGCTATTAATATCAACTTCATTTTCTTCAAAAACATTATTGATATGTTTTCTTATTGTTTTGGGATCTCTTTCAAATAATAATGCTATTTCGTTTGTAATTAACCATACAGTATCTTCATCAGGTGATACATTAACATCTAAACTAAAATTACCATCCTCAAATTTTATCAAAATTTTATCTTTTTCTTCATTATTCATATTATTTTCCTCCTAATTTTATCAAAAAAAGAAACTCCATTGCTTTTAACTTGCAATGGAGTCAAATTTCGTATTTAGTTGTAATTTTAATTTAATGATATATCTCATATTTACAACTTCCTTTATATGTCTCAATTATAGCATATTATTAGTTGTAATAATAGAATAATTAGAAGCTTATTTTGCTTTTAATTTCTTTTTGTTTTCATACATCAGGAAGTCAGCTCTCTTTAAAATGTCATCTAGTGTTTCATCAGTGCTTGGATCAAAATCTGACATTCCGCATGCAACTATTACCTTTTTGTTTGTTTTATTAGTTGCGTTAGCTTTTTGAAGCTTAGTTAAATTTAATACTCTATGCTTATAATCATTACCTGATGCAATAATAACAAATTCATCTCCACCAACTCTAAATAGAAGACTTTCCTTAAATGCATCCTTCAGCATGCTAGCGGCATCCTTAATGAATTGATCACCTACATTATGTCCATATGTATCATTGATTGTTTTTAAATCATTTATATCACATACAATAGCGGAGAATTCCTTAACAGTTTTATTTTTAATTTTATTATTAAGATCATCTTCAACCTCGATGAAGTAATTTCTATTATATGTTCCTGTTAGGGCATCTGTTCTAGCAAATACTCTTTCTTGCTCGAATCGTTGATTAAATTCATTTTCCTTTCTCTTTTGATCATCGATATTACATACTGCAAGAACAATATGATTAATATCATTAAATAAATTAATAGCTTTTAATGATACATAGGTAGGAACACCATTAATTAATTGTCTATATGTTAAATTTAAGGCATTACCCTTTGTTAATTCATTAATTAAATTCTCTTTATTAATGGCATATTGGAATTTATCTAAATCTTCCTTATAGATATATTTTTTAGAATTATCCATAGAATCAGAGAAGAAGTCATCACCCTCATCTATCTTTTCGAGCTTTTGAGTTTTATCATCTAGATTATATTGCTCATATCTATTTGTTACAGTATTTACATAATAAATAGAGAAGTAGTTTCTACTTAAGGCTAATGCTATATTAGCATATGTAAGATTTTCTTTTATTAGATTTTTATATTCTCTTTCCTTTATAGCTAAATCCTCTATATTACTGACACCGATTATTATATCCTCTTCAGTGATTTTCATAGCTGTTAATGAAACATGAGTAGGAACATTATTTAGTAATAATCTGTAATTTACCTTATAAATAGAGCCATCCTTAGTTGCAGTAACGAGAAAATCTCTTTTCATTATAACAGCCATTTTCTCTTGATCGTCAGGATATATAGTTAAATAAATGTTTTTTTCAGCGTCCTTAAAAAAGTCAGTACCATTATTACTAATCTTCAATGTTTTATAGTTCTCATTAGTTGTATATCCAATATATAATCCGGTATTAATATTTACATAATAAACTGTAAAGAAATTTCTAATTAGTGCATTAGCTATTTTTGAATATATTTCATTTTGTGTATTTGAAGCTATATCCTTAACATTAGATCTTAGATACCCTAATTCATTCATTATTTCAGATACATCGTTTACTGATTTAATGAAATCAAAATCATGTAGTTTTTTTAAAGCTTCAGTATTGTTTTGTTCAGTAGCTTTTTTTATTAGTTGGTCTAAAAAAACAGCACTATCAATCATATTAACACCTTCTTGTAACGACACTTTTAGTTTATTATAATATATTTATACGAATTTTTACAATTAATATAATATTGGAATTAAGGTAGTAACTTTCAAATTTAACAAAAAAGTGTTTAAATATAGACAGTATAATATTAATATTATATTGAGGTAAGAATATGTATAATGTTAGAATTAAGGCTTTAAAAAGAGCTGTACATGATGATTTAATTATGGAATATGAAAATCCAATTTTACATGCCTGTGATATGTCACTAGGTACTGAATTTATATCTATAAATGGTGAAATGCCAGAGGGCTTTTGTGCTAGTGCCTGGGAATCAGTAGGACCATATGCTAAAAGATTAGCAAATGGAGAAGAAAATTTTTTTGATGGTTGGATGAAGAATAAGAAATCTGCGATGATTTCTTGTAATGATGGATTTAGACCTGTGTCTTTTTATTTGGAAGTGATTGACGATGATAGAGATTAGAGATGTAAATATTAATGATTCAAAGGAATTATTAAAAATATATAATTATTATATTAAAAATACAGCTATAACATTTGAAACTAAGGAATTAGAACTAAATGAATTTGAAGAAAGGATTAAAAAGATTTCTTCTAAATATCCCTATTTAGTTTTATTAGATGATGGTGTTATTAAGGGCTATGCCTATTCCCATGAATTTTATGGAAGAGAGGCATATAGATTTTCTAATGAGGTAACTATTTATTTAGATAAGGATTCTAAGGGTAATGGCTATGGTAGGATGCTTTATTTTAAATTAGAAGAAAAGCTAAAGAAAATGGGTATTAAGAATTTATATGCTTGTATAGCATCACCTATAGTAGAGGATAATTATTTAAATAATAATAGTGAGGAATTTCATAAGCATTTAGGATATAAAAGAATAGGCTTATTTACTAGATGTGGTTATAAATTTGATAATTGGTACAATATGATTTGGATGGAAAAATTCATATAATATTTGAAAACATTTTTAGCTGCTCCAATTTCATTAAATATGATATAATCTACATGTTATTTGGTTAAAGCTGGTGTTTTTATGAGAAGGAAAAAGGAAGAAATAACTGAAGAAAAATTTCAATCATTACTTAATGATATTGAATTAGGTGATATTAATAATGAATTAACAGATGCCGCTATAGTACTTGAGGGTGGTGCCTTTAGGGGATTCTACCAGGAGGGTGTATTAGATTGCCTTTTAAAGAATGGATTTAGCTTTAAGGGTGTATTTGGTGTATCTGCGGGTGCTTTAAATGGTGTTAATTATTATACTGGTCAATCTGGTAGAAGTGCTCATATAAACCTTAGATATCGTCATGATAGTGAATATATTGGAATTACAGCTTTCCTAAAAAGCCAAAGACATTCAATTATAAATTTAGATTATACATTTAGAGAATTAGAAAATATACCTACTCTAAATATGGAAAAGCTATTACATGGTGATGGTGAATTATACGCTGTTGCGACTAAAATGGAGGATGGCAAGGCTGTATATTTTAAGAATGATAGAGATGATTTCTTAAAATGTGTTAAGGCATCTGCCACATTACCTTATATTTCTAGATCTGTATTAATTGATGGAAATCATTATATGGATGGTGGTTGTGTTGATAGAATTCCTTATGAGTTTGCAAAACAATGTGGATATAAGAAAATCATTGTTTTAAGAACTAGAAATAGAGAATTTAGATGTAGACCTAATTTTGAAAAGAGATATAGATATACAAAAAGAATGTATGCTAGATATCCTGAATTTGCATATAATTTAGCTAAAACAGATGAAAATTATAATGCACTATGTGATGAATTAATTAAATTAGAAAAGAATAAGGAAGTATTTGTTATAGCTCCATCAAGAGAAATAGATATTAAGCTACTTGAGGGTGATTTAGATAAGCTAAAGGAATTATATGTCCTTGGATATGTAGATTGTCTTGCTGCATTAGATAGCTTAAAGGAATATTTAAAGAGTTAATTAGCTTAGACCTAGTCTAGGCTTTTTTCTTTGCATTCATTTGGTAAAAAAATTAACTTTTCAATTAAAAAGCGCAAAAATTGGCCTAACATATTGCAAAGTGTGTAAATTTGGTATTATAATAGAATTAATTAGAGGATTCAAAAAATTAATATATTTAAATTATTTTTAAAAGGAGGGCGTTTTTATGTCACGATTTTTAGGAAGAAAGTATTTCTATTTTTAGGAGTATTGGCACTAATTTTAGGCAGTATTTATATATTTTTTTAAAAATGCACCTAAAGTTGAAGCTGCTGCAGATACTCACACAATAACACTTAGTGATATTACTAGTGCAACGCTTGATAGCAATTATAATACAACAAATTTGACTCTATGGAAAGCTTATCCCTGTAAAAACCGTGGTACAGGTTTGGTAAGTGTTGGATATAATGTAGACTCGAGTTCTAGTAGGAATTTCAATGCTCGATACACAGTTCCAAAAGGTGAAGTAATAACTGTTAGTTCAATTACATTAGATGAAGTAACGACAGCTAATATTTCAATACCAAGTGGTTCAACTGAATATAATGTATTAGTAGTTGGCCATAAGGATGATAATTCTATTAATATTGTTAATGAAACAATTAAATTAACTAATTAATTTTAATTAAAATCAATAAAATAGTTTGTTGCACTTTTGTTGCACTTCGTGTGCTATACTTAATCTGTATTTATATCTATGCGGTTTATATTTTAATAAATGAAGGAGGTTTTTATATGAGAAAATTCTTTAAAAATAAGGTATTTTATGTACTTAGTGTCACAGCAATCATTTTTGGCTGTCTTTTTATGTTCCTTTTTAAAGGACCACAAGCAGAAGCAGCTTCAATTGAGTATGATTCAATAACTGCTCAGGATATAGTTGCTAATAATAGCACTAAGAAATATACAGGCAAATATGGTACTTGGAGTTGGACTGGTGTCAGTGGGATAAATACAACTGATTATCATTCAATGCTTGAGGTAACAGGCTATTTTGAGATAAATACAGCCAATGACTTCAAACTAACATATACACCAAATGCTGCAACAAAGAGCAAAATTGCTAGTATGCGTCTTAATATTTATTGGGCTGGTGGAGATGAATGTGAACCAGGCGGAGTAAATATATCAAATATGTTTAGTGCAAACATCGCAGCAACTGGATATTGGTTTTATACAGAGGATGATTTAACATCTCCTAACACTAGTAAGTCTAATGTTGTGGTAACTATAAAGAAACCAGCTACAGGTACTTCAGTAATTTGGCAATCAACTGTTAGAATTGGCTACAATGCATCAGCTCCTGTTACAATTAGTAAAGGTACTGGCGTAAATTCTGTTTATTTAGCAACAACAAATAATGCTACATCAGGCAGTGCTAGTGGTACTGAATATGATAGTGGTACAACTGTTTATGGCTATGCAGAGCTTGCAAAGGGCTATAAGGCTAAAAGTGATTGGGCTTTAGTATCAGGTACAGCTAATACAGAGGGCGCAAAATATAGAACTGGTTCAGTATCTGCTGGTGATGGTAATTTTGGAACTATATCAGCTGAACTGATAACATATTATATTACTTATGGACTTAATGGTGGAACTCATGGTAAAACACATCCTACTTCATATAATATAACTACAAATACATTTACTATTTCTGATCCAACAAGAACTGGATATACATTTGATGGTTGGAGTGGAACTGGATTTACAGGCAAGGTAAAATCATTAAGTATTGCACAAGGCTCTATTGGTGATAGAACTTATACTGCTAATTGGACAGCAGATACTTATACAATAGCATTTAATAAGAATGCAACAGATGCAACCGGAACTACAAATAGTGTTACAGCTACTTATGATAATACAAGAAGTTTAACAGCTAATGGTTATTCAAGAGTTGGTTATGATTTCAAAGGCTGGGCAACATCTAGTACTGGTAGTGTTGTATACGCTGATGGAGCAACATTAACTGCATCTCAAGTTAATAATTTATATGCAACTGCTAAAAAAGGTGGTACATATACACTTTATGCAAAGTGGGCATATGTTGAAGAAATTCAAGCAGTAGTAAATGATATTAATAATATTGATACTTTAGAGTATACAGATACATGTAAAGGTAAGATTGAAACTGCAGAAGCTTCTTATGCTGGATTATCAGACGAATATAAAGAAGTTATTGCTGAATATGCAGCGATATTAGAAAATGCAAGAGAAGTATATGATAATGTTGATGCTGCAGTTAAAGCAATTGATGCAATTGGTACTGTTGAATATACAAATACATGTAAGACTAATATCGACGGTGCAAAGGCATTATATGCTGCACTAGAAGCTGATGAACTTGCAATTTTCCCTACAGAAAAGGCAAAAGCATTAGAAGATGCAGATAAAGCTTATGATGCAATGAATGCAATTAATTCAATTGGAACAGTAGTAAATACTGAAACATGTAAAACAGCAATTACAACTGCAAGAACAGCTTATAATAATTTAACAGCAGATCAAAAAGCATTAGTAGCTGAATCATTTACTAAGACTTTAGAAGATGATGAAGCAGTATTTGCAGTAATTGATTTAGTTAATGCAATTAAGTATGAAAATACTGCAGATTGTTTAACAAGAATTGAAGATGCAAGAGATGCATATGATGATTTAACAGCAGATCAAGTGGCAATATTCCCAGCTGCTGAATTAAAAACATTAGAAGATGCAGAAAAAGCATTTGCAGTAATGCAAGCTATAGATGCAATTGGTGTAATTGAAAATACAGCTACATCAAGAGGATTAGTAAAGACTGCAAGAGATGCATATGATGCATTAGAAAATAATGAACAAAAAGCATTAGTATTAAATTATCAAGCATTAGAAGATGCAGAAAATTCATTTGAAAAAGTTGATAATACAGATAAATTAATTAACGATATCGGAACATTAGTTTATCCAGATAGTGAAGCTACAATTAGTGCTGCAAAAGCAGCATACAATGAATTAACACCTTTTGAAAAAGGATTAGTTCTTAATTATGAAACTTTAACTCATAAGGATAAAGCTTATGAAACAATTAAAAAAATCAACCAAATCGGTTCTGTTACATACCCAGGTAGTGGTGATGCAATTGAAGCAGCAAGAGCAGCATACGATGATTTAACAGATTTAGAAAAAGATTACGTTGGTTATGAATATTTAGCAATATTAGCTACAGCTGAAGGTTATTATAATTCTTTAAAGAATAACGCTAAGGCTGATGACGTTATTGCAAAGATTAAAGCATTCGCACCAGTTGAAATAACTGATGTATGTAAAGAAAAGATTGATATCGCAAGAGCAGCATATGATGCATTAGAAAACGATGATCAAAGAGAATTAGTATACAATTATGAAGATTTAACAAAGGCTGAAACAGATTATGCAGCTGCAAAGATAGTAGTCGATTTAATTAAGGCACTTGGTGATGTATTAGCAACTCCTGAATATCAAGAAAAGATTACTGCAGCAAGAGAAGCATATGGTAAGTTAACAGCAGATCAACAAGCATTAGTATACAATTATAAAGATTTAACAGATAGAGAAGCAGCAAAACCAGTAGTTGATGCAATCGCATTAATCGATGAAGTAGATGGAACTACTGAATGTCAAGAAATGCTTACTGCGGTAAGAACAGCATATAATGAATTGTCAGCAGATCAACAAGCAATAGTATTAAATATTGACGCATTAGATGATGCAGATGCAGCAAAAGTAGTTGCAGATTTAATTCAAGCAATAGCTCCAATAGTTGCTACAGAAGCATGTCAAGAAAAGATTGCTGCAGCAAGAGAAGCATATGGTAAGTTAACAGTAGATCAACAAGCATTAGTATCAAATTATGATGATTTATTAGCTGCAGAAGCAGTTAAGCCTGTAGTTGATAAGATTGCAGCTATCGGAACAATTGATGGTTCAGAAGCATGTCAAGGAAGAATTGCAGATGCAAGAAAAGCATTTGATGAATTAGATGAAGATGAACAAGCATTAGTATCTAATAAGGATGACTTATTAAATGCAGAAACTGTAGAACCGGTAGTTGAAAAGATTAACACAATTGGTGATGTTACATATCCAACAAGTAAGACTGCAATTGAAACTGCAAGAGCAGCTTATGGCGAATTAAATGAAACTCAACAAGCATTAGTGCCTGCAGAAATATTAAAGGCATTAGAAGATGCAGAAGCTGAATTTAAAGAATCTGATGATGAAGCTAAGGCAAATGCAGCAATTGAAAAGATTAATGCAATTGATGAAGTTACATATCCAACAAGTAAGACTGCAATTGATGCAGCAAGAGCAGCATATAAAGATTTAACTGATGATCAAAAAGAATTAATTCCAGCAGAAACATTAAAAGTATTAGAAGATGCAGAAGCATTATACAATGCAGTTGATGCTGTAGTAGGATTAATTGATGATATTGGTGAAGTAGCATATACAGAAGAATCAAAAGGAAAGATTGATGCAGCAAGAGAAGCATATGAAGCATTAACAGATGCACAAAAGGAAATTTTCCCTGAAGATTCATTAGACGAATTAGAAGCAGCTGAAAAGCAATATCAAGATCTATTAGATCAAGCATTTGCACAAGCTGTTATCGATAAGATTAATAATATTGGAAAAGTTAAATATCCAACAAGTGAAGCAGCAATTAAAGATGCAAGAGAAGCATATGAAGCATTAACAGATGTACAAAAGACAATCGTTGGTTATGATAATTATTCAAAGCTTGTACAAGCTGAAGGTAACTTAGAAGCTCAAAAAGATTTATATTTTGCTGATAAAGTAAAGAAATTAATTATTGCAATCGCACCACTTGAAGTAAGTGATGAATGTAAAGCAAAGATTGATGCAGCTAGAAAAGCATATGATGATGAAGAATTTACTGATGAACAAAGAGTATTAGTAACAAACTATGAAGATTTAGTAAATGCTGAAACAAATTATGCAGCAGCTAAGAAAGTAGTTGATTTAATTGATCAATTACCAGATAAGCTAGCTGAATCAAGAACAGCATATAATGCATTAACAACAACACAAAAAGCATTAGTTTATAATTATAGCGACCTATTAGATGCAGAAGCATCAAAGGTTGATACATTAATTAGTGCAATCGGAACTGTAGCATATACAGCAGATTCTAAGGCAAAGATTGATGCAGCAAGAGCAGCATATAATGAATTAGAAGATGATGCAAAAGATACAGTTAAGAATCTTGAAGTATTAACAAATGCAGAAACTCAATATGTAACATTAAAGACAAAAGCAATTAATGATGCAAAGGATAAGATTTCAGCAATTGGTACTGTAGTATATACAGAAGAATCTAATGGTAAGATTGTTGCTGCAAGAAAAGCATTTGATGCAGTATTAGCAGCAGATCAATCATTAGTAACAAATAAACAAACATTATTAGATGCTGAAGCAGCATATGCAGCATTAGAGGCTGACCATAAAGCAGCAGAAGCAGTGGATAAATTAATTGATGCAATTGGTACTGTAGCATATACAGAAGATTGTAAGAAGGCAATTAATGACGCTAGAACTGAATATGATAAGTTAACAGCTGATCAAAAGGATCTAGTAACAAAGCTTCAAGCATTACAAAATGCAGAAGGCTTATATAATGCAGTTGATGCTGTAGTAACAAAGATTAATGCAATTCCATCTCCATTAGCAATTGGTGATGCTTGTGAATCAGCAATTGCAAAAGCTAGAAGTGCATATGATGCATTAGGAGAAAATAATCAAGCATTAGTACCTGAAGATATGCTAGCTACATTAGTTAATAACGAAAAAGCATATCCAGTAATGGTAAAGATTGAAGATATTAAGCCATTTGCTTTAGATGATAATTGTAAAACAAGAATTGATACTGCTAAGGGAGCTTATGATGCATTAACAGAAGCACAACAAGCATTAGTTGCAAATGCTAATGAATTAGAAAAAGCTATTTCTGATTATAACTTATATATTGATACTGCAAAGGCAGAAGATGTCGATGCATTAATAGATGCAATTGGTACAGTAGCATATACAACAGATTGCAAGACAAAGATTGATGCAGCAAGAGATGCATATGAAGCATTAACAGATACACAACAAGGATTAGTAACTAAGCTTCAAGCATTACAAACTGCGGAAGCTTCTTACAAGGCTGTTGACGACTTTGTAAAGGCAGTAGATGCAATTGGTATTGTTGAATTAACAGATGCATGTAAGACAAAGATTAATGCAGCTAATAGCTTATATCTAGAATTAGGTGGAAACACAGGCTTAGTACCTGCTACAACAATAAAGACATTTGAAGATGCATCAGGTGCATATAATGTAATGGAAAAGATTGCAGCAATCGGTACTGTAGCTTATACAGAAGATTGTAAGAAGGCAATTAATGACGCTAGAACTGAATATGATAAGTTAACAACTGATCAAAAGGATCTAGTAACAAATTATCAAACATTAGTAAATGCAGAAGGCTTATATAATGCAGTTGATGATGTAGTAACAAAGATTAATGCAATTCCATCTCCATTAGTAATTAGTGTAGAGGTTGCACAAGAAATCGAAGGTGCTAGAGCAGCATATGAATTATTAACAGAGGCTGAAGAGGATATATTCCCAGTTGATAAGCTAGCATTATTAGAGAAAATTGAGGACGCTTTCGATGCAATGAAGCAAATCAATGAAATTCCTGCAACAATCGATATTACTGATAAGGACTGCTTAGATGCAATAGATGCAGCTAGAGAATCTTATGATGATTTAACTAAGGATGAGCAAGCATTAGTAACAAATTATAATGTATTAGAAAATGCAGAGGTTGCAGTAGTTAAGGCTAGAATCGATGCAATTGGAATTGTAGTATATACAGATGATTGTAAGGCTAAGATTGATGCAGCAAGAGCAGCATATGATGCATTAACTGAATCACAAAAGGGTCTAGTAACAAATTATCAAACATTAGTAGATGCAGAAGCAGCATATGCTAAATTAAAGGCTGATAATGAAGCAGCTGATAAGGTTAAAGAAGATATTTCTAAGATTGGTACTGTAGAATATACAGAAGAATCTAAGGCTAATATCGAAACTGCTAGAACTGAATATGATAAGTTAACAGCAGATCAAAAGGGTCTAGTAACAAATTATCAAACATTAGTAAATGCAGAAACAGCATTTAATACAGCACAAAATAATGCAATTAATAACGTAATAGGCTTAATTGATGCAATTAAAGATTTCGCATATAATTCAACTTATGAAGATGGTTTATATGACGCTAGAGATGCATATGAAGACTTATTATTAAGTGATCAAGCATCAGTAACAAATTATCAAACATTAGTAAATGCTGAAACATTATTCGGTGATATTGAAGATGTTATAGATTTAATTAAGGCAATTCCATCTCCATTAGCTATCGATTTAGATACAGATGATGCTATTTCTGAGGCAAGAGAAGCATATGATGCATTAGGAAATAATATGATTTATGTACCATCTACATATACTAATTTATTAGAATCTAGTGAAGCAGCATATGATGTAATGGAATTAATAGATCTAATTCCTGATGAAATTGATATTAATGATGATGATTGTGTAAATGCAATATTTGATGCTAAGGATGCATATGCTGAATTAAAGCCATCTATTCAAGCATTAGTAGCTAATAGTGCTGAATTAGAAGCAGCTATAGAAAAATATAATGACTTAAATGATAAGGCTGCCGCAGCTTTAGTAGATTCATTAATTAATGAAATTGGCGAAGTTGAATATACAGACGTATGTAAGGCTAAGATTGATATTGCAAGAAATGCTTATAATAATCTTGAAAATAATCCAAAGGCATTAGTAACTAAGCTTCAAACATTAGTAGATGCAGAGACTGCATATGCTGAATTAGAAGCAGCTAAGGTAGTAATCGATAAGATTGATGCAATCGGTACATTAGAATTAACTGATGCAAAGAAGGCATTAATTGATGATGCAAAGAACGCATATGAAGCATTAACAAATACACAAAAGGCATTAGTAACTAATATAGCTGATTTAAATAAGGCAATTACTGATTATGATAATGCTAAGAATGTTAAGGCAAAGATTGATGCAATTGGTACTGTAACATATACAGATGCTTCTAAGACTAAGATTGAAGATGCACGTGATGCATATGAAGCATTAACAGAAGATCAAAAGACATTAGTTGGTATGTCTGAATTAGAGATTTTAGTAAATGCTGAAGAAAAATATGAAGTATTAGTGGTTATTGATCTAATCGGTAAGATTGGTCAGGTTAAGTATCCAACATCAGAAGCAGCTATTAAGGTAGCAAGAGAAGCATATGATACATTAACAGAAGCTCAAAAGACATCTATAACTAATACTAATGTATTAACTCTAGCAGAAGCTACATACGCTGAATTAAAGACTAATAATGAGGCTGCCGCTTCAGTAGATGCTTTAATTAATGCAATTGGTACAGTAGCTTATACAACTGATTGTAAGAATAAGATTGAAGCAGCTATAAAGGCTTATAATGGATTAACACCTGCTCAACAAGCATTAGTTAAGGGCGTTGATACATTAGATAAGGCTGATGAAAAATATGAACAATTAGAATTAGATGCTACAAGACATGCTATAGTAGATACTAAGAGTGGTGTAGAAATCGAAACTAAGGATGGTACAGGAATTCCAAAGACTATTACATTAAAAGTTGAGGTTAAGACAACTGTATCTGCAACTGAAGGTAGTACAGCATATGCTAAGATAACTGCTATGCTAGAAGACAGAGAAGAAATTAAGGGCGTATATGATGTTAAACTAATCCAGACAATTAATGGTGTTGAAAAGGTAGTACAACCATCAGAAATTAAGGCTGGTACTAAGATTAAGATTCATATTACTATTCCTGAAGGAATTGATGGCAGTGAAGCTAGAATTCTACATATCCATAGTGAAAACGATATGGAATATGTTAAGGATGTTCAAGTTGTAGGTAATGAATTCGTATTCGAGGTTGATAGATTATCTGAATTTGCAATCATTACACCTGCTAGTGGTCTTCCTAATTGGTCTATCGCAGCTATTATTGGTGGCGGTATTGTATTAGTCATCGTAATTGGTTGCTTAGTAATAGCATTAGTAGATAGAAATAAGAAAAAGTTAGAGGAATAACAAATCTTATACTGAGTACTTATAGCTAGACTTTAGTATTTAAATTGGAAAAGACGCTCTCCAATCTGAGCCCATTAGGTTTTTCCTAATGTGGCTCTGGGGGCGTCTTTTTCAATTTAGGTTTATTAACATTTATTAAAATTACATATGAAATAAGAATTAAAGTTTTATATAAATTATTTTAATTTTATTCTTGCAATGATATAATAAGTTTGTCATATTAAGGGGAGCCTACGGCTGAGAGGAATTAATATTCGACCCTTGACCTGATCTAGGTAATGCTAGCGAAGGAATAATATTGATATATAACATTATTTTCTTTTAAAGCAATGTCCTAGTGGGCATTTTTTTAATTTTAGGAGGAATATATGCAATACATTAAAAAAATCAGAGAAAAAACACCACTTATTCATTTTATTACAAATTATGTAACAGTAAATGATGTTGCTAATGCAGCACTAGCTATTGGAGCATCACCAATAATGACTGATGAAATCAATGATGCAGTTGATATGCAAAATATTTGTGATGCACTTGTCATCAATATTGGTACATTAAATGAAAGAACAGTAAAAACAATGATTGCGGCTGGAAAAAAAGCAAATGAGCTTGGTCATGTCGTTGTTTTAGATCCATGTGGAGTTGGTGCTACACCTTATAGAAATGATGTAATTAATAAATTATTAGAAGAAGTAAAATTTGATTGCATTAAAGGAAATATTTCAGAGATTAAAGCAATGGCTAATGTTGCATCAAAAACTAATGGTGTTGATGCATGTGAGGCTGATAAGACAACAAGAGAAAATATGCACGATGTTTTCAAATTTGCAAAAGAATTATATAAAAAGACAGGAGCAGTTATCGCAATTACAGGTCCTATTGATGTTATCGCTGATGATAAGTATGCTTATATTAGTGACAATGGCTGTAAGGAAATGAGAAATATAACTGGTACAGGCTGTATGACAGCAGGTATTATTGCAGCTTCTTTAGTTGCTAATAAGGAAAATAAATTAGAAGCATCAACTGCAGGTGTTATTATATTAGGTCTTGCAGGTGAGCTTGCAAATAAATATGCAAAGGGAACTGGAACTTTACATATTGGTTTAATAGATGAATTATCTAATATGAATGATGATATCTTAGAAAAGGGTGCTAAAATTGAAAGATTTGAAATCTAGCTTATTATTATATGCAGTAACTGATAGATATTGGTTAAATGGTAGAAAGCTTAAGGATGACGTAGAAAAAGCCATTTTAGGTGGTGCTACTATGATTCAGCTAAGAGAGAAAAATCTATCAACAGAAGATTTTATAAAAGAAGCTTTAGAAATTAAAGAAGTATGTAAAAAATATGATATTCCATTTATTATAAATGATTCACTTGAAGTATTTTTAGCTGTTGATGCAGATGGAATTCATGTTGGACAAAATGATTTAAGTGCTGATATAGTAAGAAAGAAAATTGGCCCAAATAAAATTCTAGGTGTTTCGGCTGAAACAGTAAGTGAAGCACTATTAGCGGAAAAAATGGGCGCTGATTATTTAGGAGTTGGAACTATTTTTTCAACAAGCACTAAGCTTGATGCGATAAATGTTACTAAAGAAGAATTAGCTAGAATATCATATAGTGTTAATATTCCTGTTGTTGCTATTGGTGGAATTACTTTAGATAATATTAAAGAATTAAAAAATACTATGATATCTGGTATTTCTGTAGTATCTGCTATCTTTAAAGAAGAAGATATAGTAAATGCTACAAGTAATTTATTAAAGGAAGTAAATAAGTTGTTCTTTAATCCAGATGATTATAAATTATTTATTGTTGATTATGATGGAACATTATTAAATTCATTATCTATGTGGGAAGATATTGCATCTAGATATGTAAAATCAAAAGGAATAGAACCAGAATTAGATTTAGATAAAATTGTTAAGCTACAAACCAATGATGAGACAGCTTTATATTTATCTAAAAAATATTTTAATAATATAAATCCAAATGATTTGATTTTGGATATTGATTCATTTATTGAAAAAGAATATTTAAAAATTAAAATTAATAAAGGTGCTTTAGAATTATTAAATAATATTAAGGATAAAGGTAAGGTTGTTTTATTTACTGCAACATCTAAATCTTTAATTGAAAAATCATTAAAGATTAATGGTATAGAAAATAAATTTGAAAAATTATATACATCAACTAATTTTAACTATACTAAAACAGACGGTACAGGGTTTATCAAGCTTTTAGAAAATGAAAAAATCAAATTAGAAGATGCAATCGTAATTGAGGATTCAACACATGCAATTTGTGGTGCCAAAAATAAAGGCTTAAAGGTCTTAACTATTGCGACATATAAAAATATATTAGATATTGATAAATTATTAATAAACTCAGATTATATGATTAAAATGGAGGTATAGGATGAAAGTTGTTTTATCAATTGCAGGATCTGATTCATCGGGTGGTGCAGGAATTCAGGCAGACATTAAAACAATTATTGCAAATGGCTGCTTTGCTGAAACTGCTATAACTGCACTAACAGCACAAAATACATTAGGTGTAAGAGATATATTAAATGTAACACCTGAATTTTTAGAAAATGAACTTGATGCAATATTTGAAGATATTAGACCAGATGCAATTAAAATAGGCATGGTATCTGATAAAAATTTAATTAAATCTATTGTAAAAAAATTAAAGCAATATAATGCTAAAAATATTGTTGTTGATCCTGTTATGGTTGCAACATCAGGCTCTAAGCTATTAAGTGATGATGCAATTAATACACTAATAAATGAATTAATACCACTAGCTGATATAATAACACCTAATATACCGGAGGCAGAGGTATTATCAGGTATAAAAATTAATAATGTAAGTGATATGGAGCGTGCTATTAAAATAATATCAAAATTAGGATCTAAGTCTGTATTATTAAAGGGTGGACACATGATTAATGATGCTAATGATTTATTATACTATAATAATGAATTAACTTGGATTAATGGTAAAAGAATAAATAACAATAATACCCATGGTACAGGCTGTACCCTATCAAGCGCAATCGCATCTAATTTAGCTAAGGATTATGACATAATAACAGCTATTAAGCGTTCTAAATATTATTTGTCTAATTGCTTAATGCAAATGCTTAATTTAGGTAGTGGTAGTGGTCCTATGGATCATGGATGGAATTTTAAGGAGATTAAGATAAATGACTGATTACATGACTAAAATAATTGAAGATTCACTTCCTATTTGGGATGAATGTATAAAAACACCATTTGTTCAGGGCTTAATTAAAGGAACATTGACAGATGAACAAGTAACTAAATATATTGTAGAGGATACAAGATATTTATTAAATTACGCAAAATGCTATGCACTTTTAATTTCTAAATGTAATACACTTGAAGAAATAAGAATGTTTTATGATATTTTAGCATTTGTTAAAGAAGGAGAGACTTCAGTAAGAAGAGAATTTATAACAAAGCATGGCTTAAATGATCATGATGTTGAAACATCTATTCCTGATATAGAAAACCAAATTTATATTGACTCAATGATGAATTGGTGCCATAATGGTTCACTTGTTGAAGGTACAATGTCTATACTTCCATGTATGCTTTCATATGGCTATATTTTTAATAAGCTATATAAAGAAAACAAAGATATGCTTATAAATAATCCATATAAGGACATTCTTGAAGGTTATATTGGAGAAGAAATGGAATTATGGTGTAAGGAATGGGCAAATTTTGCTAATGCATTAATGAATGAGTATCCTAATTCATTTGAAAAATGTAAATCAATTTTTAGATTCTCATCACTTAGAGAATTAGAATTCTGGAAGATGAGTTATAACAATAAATTAGAATTTAAATATTAAAACTAGAAAAGACGCTTTCTAATTAGAGCCAACTAGGTTTCCCTAGGGTGGCTCTAGGGGCGTCTTTTTAATTTGGCTTTAAATATTGTTATTAATAAATTATAATTAATCTAGTGTGTATCTATTGAGAGGGTGAAAATATGGCTTATAAAATATTGATTGTTGATGATGATAAGGATTTAAACTTTATCATATCTGAAACATTAAAAAAATATAGTTTTATTCCGACTGCGGCTTATAGCGCAGAGATGGCTTATGATCTATTAGAAAAGAATACCTATAATATTGTTATTTTAGATATTAATTTACCTGATTCATCAGGCTTTGAAATATGTAAGGAAATAAGAAAGATGTCAAAGGTTCCTATTATTTTTGCCAGTGCTAGAAGTAGTGTTACTGATAAGGTTGATGGATTAGATATGGGTGGAGATTTCTATTTATCTAAGCCTTATACATTAAAGGAGTTAGTCGCGACTGTAAATGCATTAGTAAGAAGATGCTACGGCAGTGAGGATAGAATTATAGAATTTGGTAATATTAAAATTAATATCGATTCTAGAACTGTATATAGAAACAATCAATTAATTCAATTATCATTAAAGGAATTTGATTTATTAAGCTATATGGCACAAAACCAAAATAAGGCCTTAAAGAAGGAAACATTATTATCTGAGGTTTGGGGCACATTTAGTACTGTTGAGCTTCAAACATTAACAGTTCATATTAGATGGTTAAGAGAAAAGCTTGAGGATGATCCAGCAAATCCTAAATATATTAAGACAGTTAGAAGTGTTGGATATATGCTTGAAATAAGTGAGGCATAATATGAAGAAAAAGATATTTGGTATTACATTATTTTTTATTTTATCTATTATAGTAGTAACAACAATCGTTATTGTTTTAGGATATAACAATAATAGTGATGAATTAAGAACAACTCAATTAGTTAATATTAATGAAGTACAGCAATTAATAAATAGTGGAAGATTAGAGGAAGCTAGTGCTAAATTAAATAGCATCGATAATTATTTAAGAGGAGTAGAAAATAGCTATAATCCTACTACTCTAATTATTGTTTCAGCTATTTCTATATTATTTATTATTTTAGTATTTGCTTATATTTATTTTGCTATATTAAGACCATTTGATAAGCTAAAGAGCTTTGCCTATGAAATAGCTTCTGGTAATTTTGATATTCCTCTTAATTATGAAAGAAGTAATTATTTTGGTAAATTCACTTGGGCATTTGACTCTATGAGAAGTGAAATTATTAAGGCTAGAAGATGTGAGGCAGAGGCTATTGAAAATAATAAGACTGTTATTGCAAGCTTAAGCCATGATATTAAAACACCTATCGCATCTATTAATGCCTATGCTGAGGCATTAGAGGCTAATATTGATAGTAGCTATGATGAAAGAAGTAAATATTTGAATGTTATTATGAATAAGGCATTAGAGGTAAAGAAGCTGACTGATGATTTATTCTTACATTCAGTATCTGAATTAGATAAGATATCATTTATGGAAGAAAAAATTAATATTGTTGATATGATTAAAAATAGTATTAATGATTTTAAAGCCAATACTACTATTAATTTTAAGAGTAATTTGAATGAGGCTTATACCTTAGCTGATAGAATGAGAATGTCTCAAATATTTGAAAATATTTTTAATAATTCTATTAAATATGCAAATACTAATATTGATGTAGAGTTAGAGGATAGTAATGAGTATTATTTAGTATCTATAAGAGATTATGGAAAAGGTATAGCAGATGAGGATTTACCTTTTATATTTGAAAAATTCTATAGAGGTAAAAACGCAACTGGTAAGAATGGTACTGGTCTTGGATTATATATAGTTAAATATATGATCGAAAAGATGGGTGGTAAGGTTGATTTAATTTCTAATGATGGATTATGTGCTAAATTATTTTTCAAAAAAATAGTTTCTTAATGTTTTCTTAATAATTCATATTTTATAATACGAGTGAATTTGGAGGGGAAAACATGGAAAATGTTGTATTAGAGGTTAAAAATTTATCTAAAAGCTTTGCCCATGATGGTGGACAAATACATGTATTAACAAATTTAAATTTAAAAATATATAAGGATGACTTTACTGTTGTAATGGGATCTAGTGGTAGTGGTAAATCTACATTACTATATGCAATTAGTGGTATGGATAAGGCTACATCTGGTAGTGTTATTTATAATGGTAAGGATATTAATACGTTAAAGGAAAAGGAAATTACAAAGCTAAGACATACTGATTTTGGCTTTGTTTTCCAGCAGATGCATCTAGTTAGTAATTTAACATTATTTGAAAATGTATGTATTTCTGGATATTTAAATAAGGATAAAAAGGCATCAGATATTAATGAATACGCAACTGAACTATTTAAAAGAATGGATATAGATGAGGTAAAGAATCATTTACCTAGTCAGGTTAGTGGTGGTCAGATGCAGCGTTGCGCAATTGCTAGAGCGATTATTAATAAGCCTGCGATTGTATTCGCTGATGAGCCTACTGGTGCTTTAAATAAAAAGAATTCAATTGAGGTATTAGATATCTTATCTGATTTAAATAACAATGGTCAGTCAATTGTCATGGTAACTCATGATATTAGAGCTGCTATTAGAGCTGATAGAATTATTTATTTAAGTGATGGTAATGTGCTTGGTGATTTAAGATTACATAAATATAAAAAGGAAGATGAAAAATCTCGTGAAAACCAAATAAATGCTTGGTTAAATAGCTTAGAATGGTAGGTGCTAATATGGAAATATTTACTATTCTAAAAAGAGATATTATAAGAAAAAAAGGTATCTTTATTTGTGTTACATTATTATCAATATTAGTTGTATCTGCCTTTTTATCTATTTTAGCTGTAAAGACTGAATCAGCTAAGGGCTTAGTTAGCCTACAGGAGGAAACTAATTGTCCAGATATTTTATCATATGTATTTGATACAAATTATGACCCTGAATTAAAGGGTAAAATTGAGGCTGTAGATGGTGTTAGTAAGGTTATTGAAACAGAAGGATTAACATCTTGTAACCATAATCATAGAATTAAATATCAGGATGGTACTGAGGGTAAGAATCTTGATTCAAATACATATTTAATTGAGGATTTAGATAAGAATATTGAAAATATAAAGCTATATAATAGTGATTATTCTGAATATGAAAAAGAGGTAAGACCACTAGAAAAGGGTGAAATCTATTTACCTCTTGGCTTAAAAAATAAGATGAAATGCAATGTTGGTGATTATTATGTTGATGAATATGGTATATCTGTAGAGCTTGTCGATGGCGAGCCTGAATATTCAACATATAGACGTGAATATAAAATTGCTGGATTTGTGGCATCTCCACTTTTAGGCTCTAATGTTATTGGCTGGAAGGAAGTCTTTATCTCTCATGAGGATTATTTAGAATTAAGAGATCTTTCTATAGAAGGAACTGAGGTAATGCATGAATATCATACATGTAATCCAGAGGATTATAGCCTAGTAAATGTTATTTATAAGATTTATTCTGATGGTTCATTAACTGATGCTAAGCTATTAAGAAAGATTAATTTAGAAACTGGTATGAGTAATTTTGCAGAAGGAACTATTACTAAAACTGAAAGTGCTGATTATACAAATATGTATTTAACTATCGTAGGTGGAGTATTAGTTGTATTCGCATTTGCATTATTACTTGTTGATTTAATTATTATCGCAAGCTCTATTTCAGGTGAAATGGAAACTGATTATAAGAAGCTTGGTATATTAAAGGCATTAGGTTTCTCTAATTTTAAGATTGGTACTATAATTGCTTTATTATATTTGACTGCTGAATTTATAGGCTTTGTTATTGGTATAATATTATCCTTATTCCTAAAGGTAATTATTGGTAATATCTTTGTTCCTATTACAGCGGCATTACCATATCAATATATTAGTGTTTCTAATGTATTAATTATCTTTGGTGCGATGGCTTTATCTTCTATATTAGTTATTATATTAAAGCTAATTAGATTAAGAAGAATTAGCCCAATTAGAGCTATTAATGGTAATACTAATGATATTTATTTCTCACCTAGAATTAATACACCTATTTCTAAGAAATTCTTATCATTATCTATAAGTGTTAAGCAGGTATTATCAGCTCCTATTAGATATTTATCTATTGTATTGATTACTGCATTATTATCATTCTTTATGCTTACAAGTGTAAGAATGAGTAATTTAACTAGAAGTGAAAATATAGCTAAATTATTTGGTATGGCAAATCCAAATATTGCAGTTATGACATATACTAAGGAGCCTGTAACTTATGAAATGTTTAATGAAATTAAGGAAGCTACCTTAAAGCATAGTAAGATAGATTATATGTTCTCTTCACTTTCTAGTTATGTATCAATGAATGGTGAAAATATATTATGTGAGTATTGCTTAAATTCAGAGGATAGCCTAGGAATTTATCAGGGTAGAGCTCCTATTTATGATAATGAATTTGTTACTACAAAGAATATTTGTGAAAAATATGATTTAAAGATTGGCGATAAGGTAACTTTAGAATCAAGAACAGGTAAAGCAGAATTTATATTAGTAGGAATTCATCAAAAGCTTCATGATACTGGTAAAAATATTACTATATCTTATGAGGGTGCCTTAAAGATTGATAATACTATTAAGCTACATTATATCAATATCGAAATTGAGGATTATGATAAGGTTGATGATGTATTAACTGAATTAAAGAGTATTAGCAATGATAGATTTAATGTAATTGATAGAAGAAATGTGGAAAATCAGGAAATGCTACAATATAAGGAAACATGTGATATTATCACTATCGTTATATTTACATTCGCCGCAATCTTCGCGTTAATTACTGTAAGACTAATAACTGTTAAGGCATTTAATCAGGAAAGATTAGATTTAGGAATATATAAGGCCAATGGCTTTAGTGTATTTAAGCTAAGAAATACAATGGCCTTAAGATTTATGATAGCATCCTTATTAGGTATTATCCTTGGAATATTATTAAGTATTTTATTATCAAATTCTATTTTAGGATTAATGCTAAAGGATTTAGGTATGTCTAGAGTAAGAATTGATAATACTGTATTAGATTATGCCTTAGTAATTCTTATTGGATTAGTAGTTACATATTTAGGATCTTTTATTGCAAGTAGAAGAATCAAGAGAGTATCTACTAGAGAATTAGTATCTGAATAGATGAAAATACCCAGAAAACGGGTATTTTTTTCTAATGTGCTTTTGTTTTATGAAATATAACATTGATTAATATAGATAAATCTTTGTGGCACTTTTGTTGCACATGAAATGATACAATGGCACTACAAAATTCAAAATGTTATATTTAGGAGGAATACAATATGAAATTCAAAAAGATTTTATTAGGTATTACAGGAGCTTTAGCTTTTACATTTGCTTTAACTGCATGTGGAGATGATTCTACAAATAAGGATTCAAATCCAGCATCAAGTGCTAACACTTCAGGTTCTGGAACAACTGATTCAGGACAAACTGATATATCTGCATTATCATTTATGAGTGAAAACAAAATTAGAGTAGACATTTTTGGTGATTTAGAAAATGTTACATTTAAATATAATGGTCAAGATGTAGAAAGTAAAAAGGAAATAAGCATTGTGGCTGATCAAACATTTACATATACTGGTGAATGTTCAGCTGAGAAAGTAAATTATATTGCATATGTAGAAAGAGCAAGTGGTTCAAGCACAGAATGGCACGTTGGTCTAGATACATCTTATTTCTTTAGTACAGTTTTACCTGCAAATAATTTTAATGGTATTAAGAAGGTATACATTGCATTATCAACTGGTGATGTAAAGTGGACTACAGGTTTAAATGCTTCACTTGATGCAAATTTCAATAGATATAAGAATATGGCTGCATAATTAAAATAATAAGCTGCTTAACAGATGTTAAGCAGTTTTTTTGAAAAAAAGGAGGATTCATATGAAAAAAATTATTGGTTTTGTTTTAATGATTTTTTTAGGAATGCTAGTAGTATCCTGTGGTAGTGATAAAAAAGAAGATGGAAGCTACGCTATTTATCAGCTTGCAAAGGAAAATAACTTTGAAGGCACTTATGAGGAATGGCTTGAATCTATTAAAGGAGATAAGGTTGTTTTAAGTGTCATTGGTGATGAATTAAAGTGGAAGTATTCTAAAGAAGATGATTCTTCATATAAGACTTTAGTAAAATTATCTGCATTAAATGGTGCTGATGGCAAGGATGGTAAGGATGCTAAGTTTGTTAAGGATATAACATCTGTTAAGGTTGGAGATACTACAATCTTTACATTTATTTTTAGCGATAATACAGAAATTAAAACTGAATTAATCGATAAGAAGGAAACAATTAGAACTGTTAAGAGCACTTTAAAGGAAATAGATGCTTATAAAATATATAAATATAGTTCTGAATTTAAATATTATGATATTTATTTAGATAAGCCTGAATTCCAGCTTGGTAAGGTTAATTTAAGATTTGTTGAAAATGAATCATTAGTTCCTTATATTTCACTTGATGAAATGGTTAAGCTATATAATGTTAGCTTAACTAGTACAGAATATAAATCAACTACAGCCGAGGTAGATGGCAATTCTATTTGGACACTTAAGAATAATAGTACAATTAAGGGTACTGTTAAAATTGATCCTGTTAACCAAGAATTTGTAATAGATGGCAATTTTGAAAATGCCTTTACTAATCCAATAGATTATTCTAAATATTCTTTATTCTTAGGGTCTAAATATAATTCATCAATTGTTAAGGCTGCTGAAACTAAAACAGTTTTAAGCTATAAGAATACTGATTTTACTACATTTAAAGAAGATGGAGTTAATTATTATCCATTTGGATTATTAAATATGGTTTTACAAAATTATACTAATCGTAAATATTTTTATAATTATGTAAATTTATATGAATATAATGAATTTGATCAATTAAATCAAATGGAAGTATTTAAAAAAGAAAGCGATGATACTTCATTTATGGTAATGGATCAAATGAGGGAATATATTGAATCTAATTATACAGAAAAGGATTCAAGTGGTAACCCATTAATGCCTATGTATGTTAGAAAGAATAGTAGATCTGAATTCACTTTTATGTTTGAAAATAATTATGGTCTAGCCCTTACTAGAGGCATTAAGTCTATGAAGACATATTTTGAAAATTACGGTATTTATGATGATATGATTAGTGATAATTCAGTAATTAGAGGAAAAGCATTTAGTGCTGCCGCATTCATTTTAGAGGATTCACATACTGGTAAATTCAATACAAGTACAACTCCTTGGGGTGAGGATAATGGTGGTAAGGGTATTGAAGGTGCTCATGCTAGTAAATTAATAGAAGAAAGAAGAGCGTTAGGCAGAAATTTATCTAATTTAAGAAAAGAAGCATTAAAGAATAAGGGTATTGAGGAAGATAATTATAAGAGTAGTATTTTATATTCTGAGGATGGTAAGACAGCATATTTCTATTTTGATGGCTTTGATGGTTCAACTGATGCTTATAAAAAGGTAGATGAAAGCTATGTTCTTAAGGATGATGTTAAGCTTGCGGAGGAGGATTCATATTTCTTCTTTATTAAGCAATTAAATGAAATTAAAGCACATACTACAAATGTTGGTGGTGAAGAGGTTAAGGTTAAAAATGTAATTATAGATGATTCACAAAATAGTGGAGGCTATGTTTATATTTTAGGTAAGCTGTTAGCTTTAATTTCTAAGGATAATATGGGTATTACATATTCTTTAAATGATTTAACTAAGGAAGTAACAAAGAATGTTTATCAAGTAGATTCTAATAAGGATGGAGTTTATGATGTAAATGATTGTTACGGAAATATTTTTGATTTCTATATTTTAACAAGTAACCAATCATTCTCTTGTGGTAATGCATTCCCTATTATTGCTTCAAATTATAAATATGCAAAATTAATTGGTGAAAGAACTGGTGGAGGAGAATGTGTTGTAAGCCAAGGATTATTATCTAATGGTATTTGCTACGCACATTCTGGAAATGAGCATTTAGTTATTTATGATGAGGCTAAGAAAACTATAAATGGTGTAGAGGATGGTATAGCACCTGATACAGTAATTAATTATTTTGAATATTATGATATTGAGGCTTTAAATAAGGTTATTCAAAAAATGAATGCTAGTGCTTAAAAACTTCATATAACACAAAAAAACACATTAGATAGCCTCTGATGTGTTTTTTTGAAAATGATAATAATATTCAATAAATATATGAAATTATTTGTATATATAGTATAATTAACTAAATATAGCGATTGAAAGTGAGGCGAAATTATGGATTTTGTTAAAGAATTTGATAATGCAGTCAAAAATGGACATATTGTTGCATATTTCCAACCTTTAACTAGAGCTATTACTGGCTCAGTTTGTAGTGCTGAGGCTTTAGCTAGATGGATTGACCCTGATTTAGGTATTATTCCGCCTAGCGAATTCATTTCCATATTAGAAGAAAAACGACTAATATATAAGCTTGATTTGGCTATTATAGAGGATGCATGTAAATTATATAATGAAAATAGAAATATGAATTTAAATTTTTCTGTTAATTTATCTAGAATTGATTTTGAAGAAGTAGATATGTTCTCATTAATTGAGAATATTTTGAAAAAATATAATGTACCTTCAAATGTAATTCATCTAGAAATTACTGAAAGCACAATGATTTATAATACTCAAAAAACAAAAACTATATTTGAACAATTTCATAATGCAGGATTTGAGTTATGGATTGATGACTTTGGTAGTGGATTTTCATCACTTCAGGTATTAAGGGATTATGAATTTGATGTTTTAAAAATAGATATGTCTATTGTTCAAAAATTTGATATTAACTCTAAAAAGATATTGTATTCAATTATAAATATGACAAAAAAGCTTGGTATACATTCAGTAGCTGAAGGTGTTGAAACAGATGAACAATATCAATTTTTAAAAAATATTGGTTGTGAAATAATGCAAGGGTATTATTTTTCTAAGCCTATGTCAAAAAATGATTTTTTAAATTTTGTAAGATATAAGGAAATAGAATCAAAAAGTGAAAGCAATTATTGGAATATGGCAGGAGGAATTAATTTTTTAAGCGCAGATCCATTGAAATCGTTATCTGTTAATGATGATGTTATATCTGATGCCTCACCTCTAGCATTAATCGAATATACAAATGCAAAAATAAAATATTTTTTTGTAAATGAGCAATATAAAAAAGAAATCAAAAAAATAGGGTTTGAAACTGTTTTAGAATTAGAAAAGGCTGTGAATGATAAAAAATATGAATACAGGGAAAGCCTAGTAAGACAGCTTAATAATTCTATTATTCATAATGATATTCAAAGAGTTGATAATATTATTAATAATACAGTATTTTCTCATTTTACAAAGCTTATAGCAAATAATGATGATAAATATTTAATTGCATCATCTATCAATTCAATAAGTACAAAAAGAACAGATTTCTTAGTACTAAAATATAGTCAATCATTATATAAAACATACGATTGTGTAACTGAAATTACACCTAAGGACGATAGTGCTGTTCAAATATATTCAACTGCTGGCTTTGCTAAAATATATGGTACTACATCTTTAAAACAAGGAATTATAGATTTTGCTTCAAATGAGGTAGAAGAAAAAGATAGAGAAAGATATTTGAGTTTTTTTGATTTAGAAAGAATAATTAATATGGAGGAAGATTATATTCAAGATAAATTTTCAATCAGAAGTGGGAATATATATAAAATAAAAAATGTTAGAATATCTAAATTAGACGATGGGAAATTTTTATATACAATACAATCAATTTAGCATAATTGATAAAAAAGCTAAGTCGTTTATTTTACTTAGCTTTGATTTTTTATTAATAGCAGGGGCGGAGAGAATCGAACTCCCACGGATGGTTTTGGAGGGCATCCTGGCCCAGTAAAAATCCATCTATATTATTTGAAAAATAAATTAAATTAATTCAAATCCATCTATATTGTGTGACACAAAATCTGACACAATTAACTTATATTAATGAATACCATATTAGTATTAATTAAATCAAGCTATATTGTTTAAACGAACGGAATGCTACCGATTGTAAAAATTCATTTGTTAAGGGTTTTTTAATGCTTTCAAACAAAATAGATGGAACTAGCATTCAGTACCTTTTGAATGGAAGCTAAATTGCAATAATAAAGTTTACAAATAGGGGAATTATCCAGTGGATGATTCCCTTATATCATTTTATAAATAATGTTATTATCATTTATGATTGTTAATAATTCATTAGTGAATCTATATTCTGATGTTTCAAAAT
>JAFSJY010000017.1 GCA_017449215.1 Acholeplasmatales bacterium
GATAGCAAGATGGAAACACCTGTTCCCATCCCGAACACAGAAGTTAAGCATCTTTACGCCGATGGTAGTAAGTTTAATCTTGCGAGAGTAGGTAGTTGCCAGGCTTTCTCTTTGATTTATATATACCTTCACAGCATGTAAATGCTGTTTTATTTTTACTATTTTATCTTGATTTATTTTTAATTAGTGATAAAATAAATTCGTGGTTTGGTGGCGATAGCAAGATGGAAACACCTGTTCCCATCCCGAACACAGAAGTTAAGCATCTTTACGCCGATGGTAGTAAGTTTAATCTTGCGAGAGTAGGTAGTTGCCAAGCTTAAATACTGCTTATGCAGTATTTTTTTATTTTTTGTGGTATAATATGTTTACGGAGTGATTATATGAACGTTAATATAAAAGGGCCATCTAATCTTATGGCCGTTATTATATATCTATTAGCTTATGCATTAATAGGCGCTTTATTTGTGTTATTATCTATTGGTATTGCAGGTGCTTCTAATGGTGCAGGCTTTGGACATTGTATAGATTTATATGCTCATTCAGCATATACTAAAAATCCAGCTTCATTAACAGCAGAGGAATTAAGTGCATATTATATAGGATCTGGAATAGGCAATGCATTAACATATGCTTTAATGGCATTTGGTGTATTATTTTATATGAGGGATGACTTTAAGAATGATTTTATTTCATTAAAGGAAAAGCCTAAATTTTATTCCATCTATATTCCTGTATCAGCTATAATTTTTGCTGGTGCAGCTATAGGGTTATCACTATTATTTGGAAGCTTTGTGGATTCATCTGAAAATCAGGTTTTAATTGAAAATATCTTGAAGCATGCCGGTGCTGTACCAATGATTATATCAACTATTTTATTAGCACCAATTGTAGAAGAGGCAATATATAGAAAATGTGTATTCCATTATCTAAATAGATATCCAGTATGGGTTTCATATTTAGTATCAACAATTCTATTTGCTCTACCACATATGATAACAACTAATAAATCATTTGGAACTTGGTGCTTAATTGCTATTCCATATTTATTAGATGGATTAATGCTAGCGGCAGTTTATCATTTATCTAAGAAAAATATATATGCGTCTATCGCGGCACATATGTTAAATAATTTAATAGCTGTAATTTTAGTATTTGTATAGGAGGAGAATTATATGCTAAAAAAGAACCTTAAGGAATTTGATTCAAATATTTTTACACTATTTGATAAGAAGTGGGCAATCGTTACTGCAGGTGATAAGAATGTAGGCTTCAATGGTATGACAGTATCATGGGGTGGGTTAGGAACCTTATGGAATAAGCCAGTAGCCTTTATCTTTGTTAGAAAGAGTAGATTTACCCATGAATTCTTAGAAAAATCTGATTCAGTTACTCTTTCATTTTTAGGTGAAAAATATAAGAGCGCAATGACTGTATTTGGAAGAAAGTCAGGACGTGATATTGATAAATTTGCAGAAACAGGCCTTCATCCATCATTTGAACCAGATTACAATGGCTATTTCGTAGCTGAGGCAGAGGCAGTATTAAAATGCAAGAAGATTATGGGTCTTGATATCGAATATGATAAGCTACCTGATAATATTAAGCTAGATTGCTATCCTGATAAGGATATCCATACTATGTATATAGTAGAGGTTAAGCAATATTTAACAAACGAAGAATAAGAAAAATAAAAAACTATAGCACTTTTAAAACCTGCTATAGTTTTTATTTTTCTAATGCATCATATAGAATTAGCTGCATCTGGTCTCTATTTGTTTCTAATACATAAGAGAATTCATCTAATAATAGCTTTTCAGCATCCTTCATTGCAGCCTCATCAGTTGCGTGAAGCTTTCTACCCTTGTTTTTAATTTCTATTGTATGTACCTTAATAGATTTAAGAATTCTTATGGTTTCTTTTCTATCACCAGATTTAATAATATCAGAGAATTTTACTTTTCTATCGTTATCTCTTTCAATCCAATATGGTTCAATAAAAGGAATTTCATTTATTAATTCATTGATTTCATCCTTAGAAAGAAGAGGATGTAATCTTAATGATGTCATTGGATTGTTTACAGGTAATGTTATTTCTGTATTGCTCTCATTTAATGGTGAAAGAACATAATATTCTTCAGTTTTTCCCATAAATGTTTCTTCCTTTATGGAGTTGATTTTACAAATACCATAAGTTGTGTACATTACAACATCATCAACAGAAAACAATTTAAAACCTCCTTTTCTTAGTGTATAAGCCAATATCTCAAGTAAATTATATCACATAATACACAAAATTTCCACTTTAAAAAATTTGAATTTTTGCTATACTCTTAAAATCAAATGTAATATAATATAGACGGGAATTTAGCGCTAGGAGTTGAGGCATCTTGATTAATGATTATAAAGAGTTTAAAAGTTTTCTTTTAAAGCTTGAAAATAAGCCAAAATTATTCCTTCATGCGTGCTGTGCTCCATGCTCATCACATTGCTTGCATGTGCTAAAGGATTATTTCGATATAACTATATTTTTTTCAAATGATAATATTTCACCAATCGAGGAATATGATAAGAGATTAAATGAAATAATTAAATTTGCTAAAGAATATGATAATATCAAGGTTATTGAAAATGGATATAATCCAGAAGATTTTTATAAGGCTATAAGTGGTAAAGAGGCTTTAGGCGAGCGTAGTATTAGATGCTACGAATGCTATAAGCTAAGAATGGAAAAAACAATAATACTAGCTAAGGAGCTTGGCTTTGATTATTATACAACTACATTATCTTTATCTCCTTATAAGAATTCTAATTGGATTAATGAAATAGGATATGAATTAGAAAATAAACATGGTGTTAAATATTTATATTCTAATTTTAAAAAGGAAGAGGGCTATAAGGATTCTATAAAGCTATCAGAGGAATATGGCTTATATAGACAGGATTATTGTGGCTGTGAGTTTTCCAAAAGAGAAAGGGATGACGCTATTGACAGAGCTAAAGAAAAGAACTAAGGTTAGAAGATTAAAATTAGATATTAATAGACGAATGATTTTTATTAGTGACATCCATGGCGACTTAGTCACAATGAAGGCTGGTCTTGATAAGTTTGGCTTTTGTGATAATGATTATCTTTTCATTATTGGAGATATTTATGAAAAAGGAGATAAGGGAACTAATCTTGAAATCATAAGATATGTAATGGAATTAGATAGGACTCATGATAATGTATTTGTTATGGCAGGAAATTGTGAGGAATCATTAAGATTTATTCTAACTCCAATGCCTAAAAGAAATTTCTTTTATTATGTCTTAAAAAGAGGTCATTCAATTTTAAATGATATGGCTGATGAAATGGGAATAGAATTAAATGAAAATATGGATGTTCCTGGATTCATTGAAAAGGTTCATAAGAATTATATAGATATTTATGATTATGTTGATACATTAGATGATGTAATTATTATTAATGATTCTATTGTATTAGTTCATGCAGGACTTGATGATATTAATAATATTCCAGAATATTCTATGAGTGTTTTGAAATATGATAATTTTGATACATTATCTAAAGGTGTAGATAAATTAACAATAGTAGGACATTATCCAACAAGAAATTATAGACATGATATATCTTGTGCTAACCCTATCTTTAATATGAGAAAGAAGATTATATCAATAGATGGTGGAAATCATATTGTTAAGGGTGGTCAAATTAATTTCTTATTCCTAGAATCATTAAGAACAATGAAATTTAATTGGAATTATGTTGATCATTATCCTAAATACGAAATGAAATGTGATGTTAATTATGATGAGCCTGATGATTTTATTAATGTAACATATGGCGATAATGAAATAGAAATAGTAGATACAGACCTTGACTTTAATTTAGTTAAGCATGTTAATACAGGTATTACTATGTGGGTACATAAATCATATGTATATGAGGATAATGGTAAGATGTATTGCTATGATGCATCTAATCAATTCCTATCTGTAAGAAAGGGCGATGTTATTTCTGTAATAAGAAAGGCAATGCCTTATAGTATTATTAAAAAGAATGGTTATATTGGTTTAATAGATACCAAATATTTAGAATATGATAATTAATTATGATATAAAAAATGAAGGAACTATAATTGAATATTTAGAATCATTTTATATTTCTAAATCAAAAATATATAAGCTATTTTTAAATGATTTAATTCTATTAAATAATCATAAATGCAAAAGAGAAGATAAAATAAAAAAAGGTGATGTTTTATCACTTATTTTAGATGAAGAAATAGATTATAAGCCGGCTCAAGGTAAGCTTAATATTGTTTATGAGGATGACTACTTATTAATAATAAATAAGGATCCAGGAATAATAATCCATAATGGTAAGGATAATCTAGATTCATTATCTAATTTAGTTGCAAATTATTATTTAGAAAATGGTATATATTTAAATGTTAGATATGCTCATAGAATAGATAATGAAACAAGTGGAATTATTATATTCTGTAAGGATATATTAACTCATTCATATATGAATCATTTCATTGAAAATCATGAAATAGAAAGAACATATAGATTATTTATTAGTGGTAAGCTAAGAGAAAATAAGGGAATAATAGATAAGCCTATTGGTGAGGATAGACATTCCAATAAAATGAGAATTAGCGATACAGGTAAGGAATCTATAACACATTATAAGGTTTTAAAGGCTTATAACGATTATTCATATTTAGAATGTAAGTTAAAAACAGGTCGTAAGCATCAAATAAGATGTCATATGGCATCTATAGGACATCCACTATTAGGTGATTTATTATATGGTGCTAAGGATCTATACATTGATAGATGTGCACTACATAGCTATAGTGTAAAATTTATTCATCCAGTATTTAAGGAAGAAATGGAATTAGTTGCTGAAATTCCAAATGATATGAAAAAATTATTGAAATAGAAAAGAGGGATAATATGGAAAAGTATAAATTATATTTAAGACATATTATCCCTTTTTTTATTATGACATTATCAGTTGTTATATCAGTATTTACTATGTATAATAATCCAGCATTAATATATGAATATGATGAAGCCTTAGAGGGCTTTATTGTATCAGATGCTAGAGGTAATATTAGTGAATATATAATTCCTGATAATATAAATGAAATACCTGTTGTTGGAATAGGTGTTAGAGCATTTTTCCAGCATTCTGATTTAGAAGAGGTTAAATTTGAAAATCCAGAAAACATTAAGCTCATTGATAGACTAGCATTTTCTGAATGCCCTAAATTAAAAACAATTGATTTAAGATATGTAGAAAAAATAGGTAAAAATGCTTTTGCCTATGATAGTGAATTAAATAATTTAGAAATTGGTGCTAAGCATATTTTAGGTAGTGCATTTTTTATGTGTGAAGCATTAGATACTATTACCCTAAAAGAGGGAGTAATATCAATTGGTACATTTGCTTTTTCACATACTAAAATAGAAGAACTTAAGATTCCATATTCAATGAAAACAATTTATAATGACGCATTTAAGTATATGAATTTAAAAACACTTTATATACCTTATAGCTTTACATCAGGTAATATTACCTACTTAAATCCAATTATTAAAAGATACTAGAGATTAATACTAAAAAAAGCTCGATTAATTTCGAGCTTTTCGTTTATTTATGCGATGTTTTTAATGAATTCAATATATCCCTTATATGCTTCATATACATCTACCTTTGAAACTGTTTCACAAGGAGCATGCATTGAAATAACAGGAATACCAGCATCAATTACATTCATGTTTAGATTTGATAGGATGTAGGCAATTGTTCCTCCTCCACCTTGATCAACTCTACCTAATTCAGCTGTTTGATAAGATACATTAGCATTATCCATAATGTTTCTAATCTTTGCAATAAATTCAGGGCTTGCGTCATTGCATCCGCTCTTACCTCTAGCACCTGTATACTTATTGAATGTTAAACCATGTCCTAGATATGCTGCATTTTTCTTTTCAAATACTGATGGATATAATGGATCAAATGCTGCTGATACATCACTTGATAGCATATATGAATTAGTTAATGTATGCTGTAGCATTAAATCATTATAATTATTCTTCATCTTATTAATAATTTCTGAAATTACATTTGAGAACCACTTTGATTGAGCACCAGTAGCACCAACAGATCCAATCTCTTCCTTATCAACTAATACAGCACAAGAAGTACGATTAACTGATTCAGTATCTAAAACTGCTCTTAATGATGTGTAAGCACAAACTCTATCATCATGACCATAGCCTAAAACCATAGAAGAATCTAAACCTAAGCTTCTAGCCTTACCCTGTGGTACAATTTCAAGCTCACTAGATACGAAATCATTTTCTTCGATTCCATATTTATCCTTTAATAGCTTTAATACGTTTGCCTTTACAGCATCCTTTTCTTCATCCTTTAAAGGCATATGACCGATTGTTAAATCTAAGTCCTCACCTTCAATTACCTTAGTACCAGGCTTTACGTTCTTATCCTGTGCTAAATGTGGTAATAAATCAGAAATCATAACAACTGGGTCGTTATCATCCTCACCGATTACTACATCAACAATAGAACCATCCTTCTTACATACAACACCATGAATTGCAAGAGGTCTTGCTACCCATTGGTACTTTACGATACCACCATAGTAGTGAGTATCAAAATATGCAAAATCAGAAGATTCGTATAATGGATTTTGCTTTAAATCAATTCTTGGTGAATCAATATGAGCACCTAATACATTAATACCCTTTTCGATATCTTCCTTACCAATGATGAAAGCTGCTACATTCTTACCTCTATTTACAGCATAGATTTTATCTCCAGCCTTTAAAGATGTAACATCATCTAAATTCTTATATCCATTTTTCTTTAGGATTTCTACAGAAGCCTTAGTTACTTCACGCTCTGTCTTGTTGTTTGAAATAAATTCAATATACTCATCATTGAATTTAAATAAGTCTTTTAATTCTTTTTCGTCGTATTTTTTCCACGCATTTTCATTATACATATGTCCGATTTCCTCCTCGGGTCTTATTATACTACAAAACGCTTGTGATTTCCTCATAAAATAAAAATATCTTCTTATTTATATCATTCTATGATATACTTTTAATTGTAAAATTTTAAAGATGGAAGTGATTGTCGTGGATGATAATAAGGAAAGACTTCAAAAGGTATTAGCTTCAGCAGGTGTTGCCTCTCGTAGAAAATGTGAAGAAATTATACAAGAGGGTAGAGTTAAGGTAAATGGTGAAGTTGTTACTGTTTTAGGTACAAAGGTTTCCAAAAAAGATATGATTACAGTTGATGATAAATTAATTCAAAAGGAAGAATTAGTTTATTATGTACTAAATAAGCCAACTGGCTATCTTACAACAGTAAGTGATCCTAAAAACAGAAGAACTGTTATGGATTTAATAGAGCCTGAGGATAAGAAGAAAAGAATTTTCCCAATTGGTAGATTAGATTATGATACATCAGGAGTTTTATTATTTACAAATGATGGTAACTTATCATATAGATTAACAAGATCAAATAAAGAAATTGAAAAGACTTATCATGCTAGATTAGATGGCATTATTGATCAGACAGCTGTAACAAGACTTATTAAAGGTGTCATGATTGATGGTGTTATGACTAAGAGAGCATCAATTGAAATACTAGATATCGATAAAAAGAATAATTCAACTTTAATTGCTTTAACTATTACAGAAGGAAGAAATAGACAGGTTAGAAAAATGTGTGAAACTGTTGGCTTCCCAGTTAAGAAATTAAAAAGAGTTGCCTTTGGAACAATTACTCTTGAAGGATTAACAGTAGGAGCATATAGACCTTTAAAGCCACATGAGATTAAGAAATTATATAGTTTGTAATTGATTGTTAAATGTGGTAAAATAATAAAAGTTAAGGATTTGATATTTATGGATAAATTTGTAGTAGCGATTGATGGTCCTGCAGGGTCAGGTAAATCATCAATTTCTGAAATTGTTTCAAAAAAATTAGGCTTCACTAGAATCAATACTGGTGCTATGTATCGTGCTATAGCTGTTGTAGCTACGAGAAAGGGAATTAAGCTTGATGACGAAAGTGAATATGATTTTTTAGATGATATTTCAGTTATCTATGATAACGGCTTAACAAAGGTTAATGGAGTTGTTATAAGTGATGAGGAATTAAAGGGTGCATCACTTGCGGCTTCTAAATGCTCTAAGCTTAAAAGAGTTAGAGATAAAATGCTAATATTCCAAAGAAATTCTGCTATTGGTAAGGTACTTATGGATGGAAGAGATATTGGAACTGTTGTTTTCCCAGATGCTGATTTAAAAATATATCTAGATGCATCAGCTGAGGAAAGAGCAAAAAGAAGATATCTTGAAATTAAAGGAACTCCTAATGAATTACCATATGATGTTATATTGAAGGAAATAAATGAAAGAGATTATCAGGATATGCATCGTGAGATTGCTCCACTTAAAAAAGCGGATGATGCAGTTTTGATAGATACAACTTCAATGACTATTGATATGGTAGTTAATAAAATAGTTGAATTAATAAATGAAAAGATGAGGTAAGAAAAATGGAAACAATGGATGATTTATTAAAAGATTTTAGTAAGGTAAAACCAGGAGAGATAATAACTGGTACTGTTGTATCTATACCAGATGATAAAACTGCATATGTAGATATTCAAGATTTTACAGAAGGAACTCTTCATCTTGATCATTTTACAAGAGATAAGAATGTTACATCTTTAAAGGATGTTTTAAAGGTTGGTCAATCAATCAAGGTTAAGGTAACATCTGTTAAGGAAGAAACTGTTTATCTATCTTGCTTAGATATTATCGATGATAAGGTTATCGAAGAAATCAGAACAGCATTTATTGAATGCAAACCTATCCAAGTTACTGTTAGTAGCGAGGTTAAGGGCAAGGGCTATGTTGCATCATACAAGGGATTAAGAGTATTCCTACCTAAGAGCCAAGCAACTGCTAGTGTAGCATTAAATAAGACAATTGAAGTTAAGATTACTGCCTTTGAGGAAAAGGGAGAAAAGACAAATGTTATAGTTTCTCGTCGTGAGATTGAAAACGAGGAATATAAGGAAAATAGAGAAAAGGAAATTGAAGGTATCAATGTTGGTGATGTATTAAAGGGTACTATTGCTAAGATTGAGAAGTATGGTGCTGTAGTTAAATTTAATTACGCAACAGGCTTATTACTTTTAAATCAAATTTCTCATAAGTTTATTGATATCAACAAGGAATTAAAGGTTGGTCAAGAGGTTGAGGTTAAGGTAATCAAGAAGGAAAATGGAAAGCTTGAATTATCTAAGAAGGCTTTAGTTGATTCTCCATTTGAAGCATATGTAAAGTCTCATAAGGTAGCTGATAAGGTTACTGGTAAGCTAGTTAATAAATTACCTTATGGCTTATTATTAGAATTAGCTGAGGACGTTACTGGCTTATTACATTCAACTGAATATTCTCATAATCCAAATGACAATTATGCTAATTTCGTAAAGATTGGTGACATGATTGATGTTGCAATCATCAAGATTGATGAAGCAAAGGAAAGAATTTCTTTATCTAGAAAGGCTCTAATGGACAACCCTTGGGATAAGGTAGAGGCTAAGGTTGGAGATGTAGCAAAGGTTAAGATTACAGAAATCAATGAAAAGGGCTTAAAGGTAGAAGCTTTTGGTGTTGATGGTTATATTCCAGCAAGTGAAGCAACAAAGGATAAGGCTGATTTAAATAGCTTATTCGCTGTTGGTGATGAATATGACGCTGTAGTACTTGAAATTAGGCCAAAGGAATGGAGATTAAAATTATCCATTAAAAAGATTCAAGTAGCAAAAGAAAGAGAAGAATTTGAAAAATATATGACATCAGATGAATCTTCAGTAACAGTTGGAGATACTTTATCTGATGACTTAAAGAAATAATATATTCGGTGGTGATAATGTGTTACCTAAGGTAGCGATAGTTGGACGTCCTAATGTTGGGAAGTCCACATTATTTAACCGTATCATAGGTACAAGATTATCCATTACAGACGATCAACCAGGTGTAACAAGAGATAGAATTTACTCTAAAGCATCTTGGCTTTCAAAGGAGTTTTTCCTTATTGATACTGGAGGTATCGAGCTTGGAGATGCTCCTTTTTTAACAGAAATTAAAGCACAAGCTGAAATCGCTATGGATGAAGCAGATGTAATAATTTTTGTAGTTGATTGCCGTACTGGAGTAACAGATGATGATACGTATATAGCTAAAATTTTATATAAGACAAAGAAGCCAGTTATTTTGGCTGTAAATAAGGTTGATGATCAAAAATTCAGAGAAAATATCTATGAATTCTATTCTTTAGGATTTGGTGACCCACTTCCTATTTCATCAAGCCATGGTATTGGTACTGGTAATCTATTAGATAAGATTATTGAGGATTTACCAAAGAAGGTACAAGAAGAAAATGATGATGCAATTAAATTTGCAATCATTGGTAGACCTAATGTTGGTAAGAGCTCTTTAACTAATACTTTATTAAATGAGAATAGAGATATTGTATCTCCAATTGAAGGTACAACAAGAGACGCTATTGACTCTAGATTTACTGCATATGGAAAAGAATATGTAGTAATTGATACTGCAGGCTTAAAGAAGCGTGGTAAGATTTATGAAAATGTAGAGAAATATTCTTCAATTAGAAGTATTGATTCTATTGAAAGAGCAGATGTTGTATTATTAATGCTTGATGCCTCAACTGGCATCCTAGAGCAGGATACACATGTTGGTCAATATATTGAGGAATTCAATAAGCCATGTATTATTGTTGTTAATAAGTGGGATCTAATTGATAAGGATTCTAAAACAATGCAAAGATGGACTGATGATATTAGAGGAACATTTAAGTATTTAGATTACGCTCCTATAGTATTCCTATCAGCTTTAGAGAATAAGAGAGTTCAAACATTATTCCCAGAAATTGATAGAGCACATGATGCATATTATAAGAGAATGTCTACATCTGTATTAAATGATGTTATTAGTGAGGCTGTATTAATGTTCCCACCATCTGAATTTAATGGTGGTATCCTAAAGGTTTATTATGCATCTCAGGTAGGTATTGAGCCTCCTACATTTGCTATCTTTGTAAATGAACCAAAATATTTACATTTCTCATATTATAGATATTTAGAAAATCAGTTGCGTAAGAATTTTGATTTCTTTGCAACACCTATAAAATTAGAATTTAGAAAGAGGGATTAATTATGAATATATCCATTATTGGCGGTGGAGCATGGGGTACAACTCTTGCCCAAGCTTTAGCGGATAATAATCATCAGGTTTTAATTAGAGATATTAATCCAGATTTTGTTAAAAAAATAAATGATGATCATTTACATCCATTTTTTAATAAGGAAATACCATCAACAATTAAGGCAACATTAGATATTGATTTAGCATTAGAGCATTCTAATGTATTAGTATTATGTGTTCCTACTAAATTTATGCGTGGTGTTTTAACTGAGATTTCTCCTAAATTAAAAGAAAAGAAGCTTTTTATTAATGTATCTAAGGGTATTGAACCAGATACATCTAAGAGAGTTTCTGAAATTGTTAGTGAGGTTATTGATAAGGATAAGCTAGAAGGCTATGTAGCTTTATCTGGACCATCTCACGCAGAAGAATTAATTGATAGAAAGATTACATCTTTAGTTGCCGCATCTGAAAATGAGGCTTTAGCAACTAAGGTTCAAGAGCTATTTGCTAATGATAAATATTTAAGAGTTTATACTACTAATGATGTTATTGGTGTTGAAACTGGTGGGGCTATGAAAAATGCTATCGCTATTGTTTCTGGTATAGGCTTTGGTATGGGCTTAGGTGAAAATGCAAGAGCTATGCTAATTACAAGAGGTATTAAGGAAATTGTATCTATTGTTACAGCATTAGGTGGTTCTATGGAAACAGCCTATGGCTTATCTGGTATTGGTGACTTAATTGTTACTGCATCAAGCTTTAATTCAAGAAATTTCCAATGTGGTAAAAGAATTGGTGAAGGCTTATCAGTAGATGAGGCTGTTGGTGCTAGTGCTCAAACAGTTGAAGGTATTCGTGCAATTATTGCAGGATATGAAATAGCTCAAAAATATAATTTAGAGCTTCCTATTATTTCTACAGCATATGAATTAGTATGTGGTAGATTAACAGCTATTGAGGCATTAGAAAAGCTAATGTCAAGAAGCTTGAAAAAGGAAAGATATTGGTAGAATTATGTTAAAGATTAAGGTTATTACTGATTCGTCAGCTGGCTTTTCTAAGGAAGAGGCAGAAAAGTATAATGTTATTGTATTACCTTTAACATTATCATACGATGGAAAAGATTATTTAGATGGTATAGATATTACAACGGATGAATTTTATAAATTATTCTTTGAAAACCAAGAAAAGAAGGGCTTAGCTAAATTAGATGTTTTAGGTCTTTTCAATAAGGATGAAAAGGGATTCCCTAAAACATCAATGGTTACACCTGCAGTTTTTGAGGATACATTTAATAAGGTTATTAGCGAAGGATATGTTCCTGTAGTATTACCTATTTCTAAAAAGCTATCTGGTACATATCAATCAGCATGTATAGCTAAGGATATGCTAGAGGATGATAATATCATTGTTGAGGATTCTGCATCAGCGCTTGGTGCTGTTAAGGTAATGATTAAATCATTATTACAAAAGGAATACGAAACTAAGGAAGATGTAATTAAGGAAATTGATTATTTAAAGAAGCATGTTAATTTCTATGCTGTACCAGAAACATTAGCTTATTTAGCTAAGGGTGGAAGACTTGGTAAATTTAGTGCTAGAGTAGGTAATTTCTTACATTTTAAGCCTGTAATTCAATTAGATTTTGAAGGTGTACTAGTTCCTATTGATAGGCCTAGAGGTTTAAAGCATGCCTTTAAGGCTGTAAGTGATTATTTAAAGGATAATCCAATTGATTTTAATTATCCTTGTGAATTTGGTTATTCAACTAAGGAAGAAAATGTTAATGCATTAATAGAAGCATGTAAATCTAATTTAAATGGAGATTATACTAAGGCACAAATTTCACCTGTAGTAGGTGCTCATGTTGGACCTGGTGCTTCAGCATTATTCTATATTGCTAAAAACGAAGTAAATAAGAAATTAAAAGATTAATTTTATAATTTATTTACACATATAAAAAATTGTGTTATTATAAAGAAGAAATAAATATTAGAGGTAGCAATGCAAATGAGTAATATATCTAGGAGGCATCCGTTATGGTATATGAAAGGTAACCATTGCCGAATAGAAATTCCGGCAGGAATTATCTATGGGGATATAGGAAATACTTATATCACTCCTACAATGTTGTAGAGGCGCTAAAAAATAATTTTCATTTATATGTAAACTATATAAAGGGCCCTCGGGTCCTTTTATTTTTTTATGTAATAGGGAGGTAAGATTTTGAAAATTTCAGGTGTAGATTTATTAGATTTAAAGAAAGAATATGGCACTCCATTATACATATTTGATGCGAGCCATATTAAGAGAAACATTGATGGTTATTTAAATAACTTCAAATCAAATCAATTTGAAACAGAGGTATTATTTGCTTCTAAGGCCTTCAATGTAAAGGAAATGATTAGAATACTAATTGAAAAGGGAATGAGCCTTGACTGTGTATCTAAGGGCGAATTATATACAGCCTTAAAGGTTGGCTTTGATCCTAAAAAGGTTTATTACCATGGAAATAATAAATCAAGAGAAGAAATTGAATATATTATCTCTAATGGTGTTGGAACTATCGTATGTGATAATTTACAGGAATTAGAATTAATAGATGTAATTGCTAATGAATTAAATAAGGATGTTAATGTAATGTTTAGAATGAATGTAGGTGTTGATGCACATACACATAAATTCATTATTACAGCTCATGTAGATTCTAAATTTGGTGTGTTACATGATTCAGAGGATTATAAAAAGATTAGAGAGGTCTTAGCTAAATCTAAGCATATTAAATTTGTTGGATTCCATTCACATATTGGTTCTCAAATATTTGATTTAAATGCATTTAAGAGTGCGGCTGAAAGATTAGTTGGATATTGTAAGGATTTCGATTATCCACTTGTATTAAATCTAGGTGGTGGATATGGTGTTCATTATACAAATGATGATAAGCCTATTCCATTTGATATAGTTTCTAAAACATTAATTAAAACTGTCGAGGATGAAATCAATAAGCAAAACATTAAAATTAAGAAGCTAGCAATTGAACCAGGTAGAAGTATCGTAGCTGAGGCAGGTTATACTTTATATACTGTAGGCTTCACAAAGAAGACACCAAATAAGGAATATTATTTCATTGATGGTGGTATGACAGATAATATTAGACCTGCATTATATCAAGCTAAATATGACGCTACTATCGTTGGTAAGGAAAATGAGAAGAAGGATCATATTGTTACAATTGCTGGTAAGTGCTGTGAATCAGGAGATTTAATCATTGAAGGCATTGCACTTCCTAAGGCTGAAAGCGGAGATTTATTATTAACATATACAACAGGTGCTTATGGCTATTCTATGAGTAGTAATTATAATAAGGCCTTAACTCCTGCAGTTGTATTTGTTGAGGATGGTAAACCTAAGCTAGCTGTAAGAAGAATGACTTACGATGAATTAATCGAAAGGGAATTATAAAATGTTAATTTCAAAGATGCATTCATCAGGTAATGATTTTTGTATTGTTGATTTTATAGAAAAAACAGATTTTAAAAGCTTAGCAGTTAAAATATGTAATAGAAAATTAGGTGTTGGAGCCGATGGATTAATTGTTGTCAAAAAAAGTCCAAGGCTTGAAATGCTTTATTATAACATGGATGGTTCAACATCATCTATGAATAGTAATGCCTTAAGATGCTTCGTAAGATATTCTAAAGAAAATGGATATTTTAAGGGAGATAAGGTAGAGGTATTAACTGGGGCTGGATTAATATTAGTTGAAATAGAAAATGAAAATCCATTTGAATGTAAGATTAATTTAGGAAAGCCTAATTTTAATAACCAAATGCTACACGCTACTGATATGATCAATAATTTTGGTAGAGTAATTGATATAGAAGGCATTAAGGTTACTATTTATTCTTTATTTATTGGAAGTATTCAAACAGTTATATTAGTTAATAGCTTTGATGATGAAATAATAAAATATGCGGAATTAATTCATTCCTATAAGCTATTTGCTAAAAAAACTAGCGTCAATTTCGCTATTATTAAAAATAAAAATGAGATTGATGTTAAAACATATGAAAAGGGCGTAGGATTTACATATGCTAGCGGCGATGGCTGTGCCGCTAGTGTTATTGCGTTAAACAAATTAAATCTTATAAGAAATACTGTAAGATGTAATTTAGAATTAGGCTATTTAAATGTTGATATAACAAAAAGAGGATATGTTTATTTAACAGGTCCTGCAGAAAAATTATTTACATGTGACTTTAAGGAGGAAAATTAGTATGGAATTAAAAGGAAGTATTGTAGCACTTGTAACACCATTTAATCAAGATGGAAGTGTAAATTATGATGAATTAGGTCGTTTATTAGATTATCATTGTGATAATAATTCTGGTGGTATTGTTATTTTAGGTACTACTGGTGAGGCATCTACTTTATCATTTGATGAAGAGGAGAAGATTGTTAAATTCTCAGTAGCTAGAGTAAATCATAGAGTACCAGTTATTGTTGGCTCAGGTTCTAATGAAACAGCAAAGGCTGTAACTTATTCTAAGAAGTATTCAGAATTAGGTGCTGATTATGTATTAGTAATCACTCCATATTACAATAAGACAAATGAAACAGGATTAATTAAGCATTTTGAGGCAGTAGCTGCCGCTTCTAAGTGTCCAGTAATTATGTATAATGTACCTGGTAGAACTGGTATGAGTATTTCTATTTCAGCACTTGAAAAGCTTGCTAAAAATCCTAATATTTATGGTATTAAGGAAGCATCTGGAAATATGAGCTATGCAGCTAAGGTTTCTAAGCTATTAGGTAAGGATTTCCACATGTTCTCTGGTAACGATGATATTATTGTTCCAATGATGTCTATTGGTGCTGAGGGTGTTATTTCAGTATTAGCTAACGTTGCGCCTAAGCAAACTGCTAAGATGTGTGAGCTATGCTTAAATAATCAATATCCTGAAGCTTTAAAGATTCAAAATGATTTATTAACTTTAATTAATGACCTATTCTTAGAGGTTAACCCTATCCCTGTTAAAGCAGCTATGGATTATATTGGCTTATTTAATGTAGGTGGCTATAGAGCACCTCTTGATGATATGGATCCTACTAAGAGAAAGGTATTAGAGGCAGAAATTGATAGAATTAAGGAGCTAATTTACTAATGAAGGCGTGTGTTGTTGGCTATGGAGCTATGGGAAAAATCATTTCTGAAATGCTAGGTGATGATTTATTCTTAAATGTAGCTTTAGAATGTGAAAATAAAAATTTTGATAATGTTAAGGATAAGATTGATGTAATTATTGATTTTTCAAGTCCTTTTAATTTAGATATGATTTGTGATTATGTATCTAAGACTAAAACTCCTGTTGTATTCGCAACTACAGGATATTCAAAGGAGCAATTAGATAAGATTAATGAATTATCTAAGATTGCCCCAGTTTTAAGAAGTGCAAATTTCTCTTTAGGTGTAATTGTATTAAATAGATTAGTAAAGGAAGTTACACCATTACTTGAGGGTTATGATATTGAAATCATCGAGGCACATCATAATAAGAAGGTAGATGCACCTTCTGGAACAGCTAAGATGCTATTAAAGAGTGCTATGGACGCAACTGGCTATGATGCTAAGATGGGTAGAAATGGCTATTGTCCAAGAGAGAAGAATGAGATTGGTGTATCAGCTGTAAGAGGTGGTACTATCGTTGGTGAGCATGAGGTTATGTATTGTGGTAATGATGAGGTTATTACATTAAAACATTCTGCTCAATCTAAGAAAATCTTCGCAACTGGTGCTATTAAGGCTGCTAGATGGCTTAAGGATCAAAAGCCTGGATTCTATGATATGGAAGATGTATTATTTGGTCCAAATAAATAATTATAACATCTTTAAAACAATAATCAAATAAAAAATATATACAAAATCAACACTGTGTACGTGCTAGAAATACAACTGTAATATTCTCGCGAAAAAAGTGTTGATTTTCTTTTTTTAAAGTTTTATAATAAAGACATATTTTTTAATATAAGGAGAGAGATATTATGAAAAAGTATAATGTTGGTATTCTAGGAGCAACTGGCGCAGTTGGTCAAGAAATGTTAAAGGTATTAGGTGAAAGAAATTTCCCTGTTAATGAATTAAGATTATTAGCTTCTGAAAGAAGTGTTGGTAAGAAGGTAAATTTCAAGGGTAAGGAATATACTATTCAATTAGCAGCACATGATGCTTTCGAAGGATTAGATATAGTTTTAGGTGCAGCTTCAAATGCTGTAGCTAAGGAATTTAAGGATGATATCGTTAAGGCTGGTGCCGTATTTATCGATAACTCAAGTGCATTTAGATTAGATGAAAATGTACCTCTAGTAGTTCCTGAAATTAACCCAGAGGATGTATTTAAGAATAAGGGTGTTATTTCTAACCCTAACTGCTCAACTATCATTACTTTAGTTGCAGTAAATGCTATTAATAGTTTATCAAAGATTAAGGCTATGAATGCTTCAACATATCAAGCAACTTCAGGTGCTGGTGCTGCTGGTCCTGTTGAATTAAGAAATGAAGAGGCTGCTTTATTAAATGGTGGTGCTATTAATCCTCAAGTATTCCAATATCAAATTGCTGAAAATGTAATTCCTCATATTGGTTCATTCTTAGATAATGGCTATACTACAGAGGAAATGAAGATGCAAAATGAAGGTAGAAAGATTATGCATCTACCTGAATTAAATGTAACTTGTACTTGTGTTAGAGTACCAGTTGTAAGAAGCCACTCAATTTCTGTAACAGTTGTTACTGAAAACAAGGTTTCTGTAGAAGCTGTAAGAGAAGCAATTAAGAATGCTAAGGGTACAGTATTATATGATGTACCAGCTGAAAAGAAGTACCCTATGCCAATCGTAACTTCTGACCAAGATTTAGTATATGTTGGTAGAATTAGAGAAGATTTAGTATGTGAAAATGGTATTACTTTATGGTGTGCTGGTGACCAAGTTAGAAAGGGTGCCGCTACTAACGCAGTACAAATCGCATTAGTATTAGCTGGCTTAGAGTATTAATATGTTAAAGGTTGTTAAGTATGGTGGTAGCTCATTATCATGTGCTACACAATTTGAAAAAGTTAAAAATATCGTTTTAAGTGATGCAACTAGAAAGATTGTTGTATGTAGTGCACTTGGTAAAAGAGATAAGAGTGATACTAAGATTACTGACTTATTATTCATTTTACATGCTCACTTAAAGTATTCAGTTCCTTATGCTGATATTTGGTCTATGATCTATGATAGATTTATGGGCGTTCAAGCAGATTTAAAGATTTCTTATAATATTAAGGATGATTTAGATTTATTAAAGTCTGAATTAAATAAGAATATAAGCCAGGACTATTTAGTAAGCCGTGGTGAATATTTAACATCAAAGCTTATGGCTGCATATCTTGGATATACATTCGTAGATGCTAAGGATTTATTAAGATACAACTATGATGGTAAGCTAGATGAGGAATTAACAGAGAAGAACGTTCAATTAGCATTCTCTAAGTATGGTAAGATTGTTGTTCCTGGATTCTATGGTGCTTATCCTAATAATTCAATTAAGCTATTATCTAGAGGTGGATCTGACGTTACTGGTTCAATTTTAGCTAAATGCTTAAATGTATCAGTTTATGAAAACTGGACTGACGTATCTGGTGTATTAGCTTGTGACCCAAGAATTGTTAAGAATCCTCGTGCTATTAAGGAAATTACTTATGCAGAATTAAGAGAATTATCATACATGGGTGCTTCAGTATTACATGAAGAAACTGTATTCCCTGTACAAGGCTTAAATATTCCTATTAATATTAGAAATACTAATGAGCCAGAAAATCCAGGTACTATGATTTTAAATGAATGTACTGATGAGGAAAATGTTGTTACTGGTTTAGCTGGTAAGAAGGATTTCGTAGCATTCAATATTTATAAGGATCATATGGCTGATAAGGTAGGCTTCCTAAAGGGTGTATTAGAGGTATTCTCTGAATATGAGGTATCTGTAGAACACGTTCCAACTGGTATTGATTCATTCTCTGTTATCGTTTCTGGTGATCAGGTTGATAAGTGTAAGTATGAATTAGTTACAGATTTAAAGAGAAGCTTTGATTGTGATGTTGATGTTGAATCTAATATTGCCTTAGTCGCAATAGTAGGTAGAAATATGGCAAAGAGATCTGGTGTTTGTGGTAAAATCTTCGCTGCATTAGGTGAAGAAAATATCAACGTTAGATTATTAGCTCAAGGACCTAATGAATTAAATATCATCATCGGTGTTAGCCAAGATGATTTCGAAAAAACATTACAAGCATTATATGAAAGCTTAGTAAGATAATTAATTAACTCAGGTTTAAATTCCTGAGTTTTTTATTGCTTAAAAAAGAAGGCAATTAAGCTGCCTTCTTAGTAGTCTTTGTAGTTTTAACTGCTGGTTTTTTCTTTGGCTTTGGATCAGCCTTAGCGGAAACCATTTCCTTGAATTTTTCCATATCCTCGATGAATTCAAATCTAGCAATATAGAATTCATTACCCATAGCACCAGATAAAATATCATCCATTCTACCATGCATCTGAATGAATGGATACTTTTCCTTTATTTCATCAAATGAATATTTATATTCAAATCTATCACGTCTTCCATAATAGAAGCAGTAATACTTAGGATAATCTAATTTAACATTAACAACTCTATCATATTTCATGACATCTGCATAGATTTGATATGTATCAACTGACTGACCGAAATTAATCATATCAGGTGTAAATCCTCCAGGTGGACGCATGTTAACCTCTAACGCTACGATGTCACCTGCTTTACCTAAGCCCTTCTTAGCCTTAGTTAAACGGAAGAACTCTAGATGGAAATATCTAGATTTAATATTAAATGCCTTTAATACCTTTTGACCAATCTCTCTAATATCATCAGGTACAATCTTATTTACATAATATGAAACCTCAAGGTTTTCATTTACGATATCCATAATAGAAGGTGGGAATACCTCATTATCACAGAATACTACATTTGAATTAGAATCTACGATTCCATCAAATGATGTAATATCACCTGTAATGAATTCCTCCATAATATAAGGAACTTGTACTCTATATTCATGGAATTTCATTAAATCATATTCATTCTTTAGCTTATAAGTCGCAGCGGCACCTACACCTACGTTTGGCTTAACTACAACTGGGAAGCCAACCTCTTCATTAACGAATTTTAAATCTTCCTCATAAGTTGTAACAAACTTATATCTAGCAACTGGTACACCAGCCTTGATATAAAAATCCTTCATATCGCTTTTTGAAGTGAAGCTAACTACATCTTCAAATTTAGCACCATTTATATTAAAATCAGTTCTTAGTTTTGAGTCTTGTCTAAGCCAATATTCATTATTTGATTCAAGAAAATCTATCTTACCATACTTAAAAGCGAAGAAGGCTACAGCTCTATAAACCTCATCATAGCTTTCAAGTGAGCTTACTCTATAATATTCGGTTAAAGAATTTTTTACATTTTCGTCTAATTCGAAATAATCAGTATCTCCGATACCTAATACATTGAAGCCATTTCTTAATAATCTATCACAGAAATTGTAATAATTTTTTGGGAATGCTGGGGATATAAAAACAAAATTCATCTCTCTCACCTCGTACACCACAAATTATATCATAATTTGATGTTTCATATATATAAAAATGCTTTCAAAATATAAATATTTAAAGTATAATTAATGTGACGCGTTTATACGAGGTGAGTTTTAATGTTTGGAAAGAAAAAGAAAAAAGAAGAATTAGAAAAAGTAGAGGACGTAAACGTTGAAGAAGAGCTTGGTGATGCCAAAGTAGACGCTACAGATTCTGCTGTTGATCTTCCTGATAATAATGAAGAAAAGACTGAAGAAGCTAAGCCTGAAGAGCCAAAGAAAAAAAGAAAGCTAATTGGTGCTTGGGATACTTTTAATCTTTATAAATTCATATTTGAAATTGTAGCAACTTCATTATTAGTAGCATTAGGATTCTTAATTCTATTTAATAAGAATGAAGCAATGTTTGCTATTTTTGTTATTACTGGTGGTGTACCACTTGTAACTATTATAATTAGAGCAATTGTTTTAATTAGAAAGAGAAAAGATAAAGAAAAAAAGCTTATTAGATTTATTTTAGTAGAATTCCTAATTGAAGGAATCCTAGCTATAGCTATGATATTCGCAGCTATTATGTGTATTGAAGCAAAGGCTGATGATGCAGAAACTGCTAAAAAAATACAAACATGGTTTAATGATACATTCGCTTATTGGGCAACAGGTCTTTTATATGTAAGCTCTATTTCATTCTTTATTCGTGTAATCATTTTTAAGGAATATACAGATAGATTTAAATTCTGGATGAATATAGTATTTATTACAGGCGCAATCTTATTATTATATTTCAAGGGTTCAACTGATATTACAGTTTGGGCAATCGCAATCATCATTGCAGTACTTGCATTCCTATGCGCAGCTGTACTTGGTACAGATGCTGGTGGAGGATATTATAATTATTATAAGAGATCTAAAGCTAAGGCTGATGCTGAAAAAGAAAAAGAGGAAGAAAATAAGATTGAGGTTCCAGCAAATGAATCAACAAATGATGTAATTATTAATGATATTGATTCAACTGATCAGGATTCTGATAGAATAGCTTAATAATTTAATTATTATGACATATTAAACTAGGAGTTAATCTCTTAGTTTTTTATTTACTATTCGAAATTTTGTGATATAATTAAATAGGTTTTTTTATATAAAAAGGAATTTTAGAGATTTTAATATAAAAATTATAATTTTTAGGAGGAGCAGACTATTCCAAATTATCTCGGTCTGGATTTTGTATTATGGTAGTTGAAAAGTTAGAACATAGTAGAACAAAGTTAACATTTGATGTAACACCTGAAGAATTTGAAAAGGCATTAGATAAAGCATTTGAAGAAGAAAATGCTAAGGTTTCTATTCAGGGTTTTAGAAAGGGTAAGGCACCTAGATCTGTATTCGAGAAGCACTATGGTGTTGAATCTTTATATGCAACAGCAATCGATGTTATTTTAAATAACAAGATTCAAGAGGCTGTTAAGGATGAAAATTTAGTTAAGGATTTCATTGGTCAATTTGAACCATTATTAGAGGATAAGGTAGAAAGAAATACTAATTTCAAAGTTTCTTTAGTTATCGATACATATCCTGAAGTTAAGTTAGGCGATTATAAGGGCATTGAAGTTGCTAAGAAGAACTTAGAAGTAACTGATGAAGAAGTTGAGCAAGCTTGTAAGTCAATGGCTGCTAAGGATGCAACTATGGAAGTTAAGGCTGAGCAAGTAATCGCTAAGAATGATTTCGTAACATTCGATTTCGTTGGTTCAGTTGATGGTGTTGAATTCCCAGGTGGTAAGGCTGATAATTATGAGCTTCAAATAGGTTCAGGACAATTCATTCCTGGATTCGAAGATCAAATGATCGGTATGAAGGCTGAGGAAGTTAAGGATATTAATGTTACATTCCCAGAAAATTATGGCGAGGCTTCATTAGCTGGTAAGGCTGCAGTATTCAAGGTTACTGTTCATGAAGTTAAGGAACAAAAGCTTCCTGAATTCACTGATGAGTATGTTAAGACTTTAAATAAGGACGTTAACAACTATGATGAATTAAAGGCTGCTAAGAAGGTTGAATTAGAGGCTACTAAGGCTCAAGCTGAAAAGGATAGACAAACTAATGATTTAATTAATAAGATCATTGACAACGCTACAGTTGATATGCCTAAGACTTTAGTTGATTCTAGATATAATGCTATGAAGAGACAATATGAGAATCAAGCTAAGATGTACAACATTCCATTTGAAACATTCATTCAAATCATGGGTTCTACATTAGAGCAATTCGAGGATATCACTAGAAAGCAAGCTGAAAGACAAGCATTATTCGATGTAGTAGCTGGTGCTATTATTGAAGCTGAAAAGCTTGTTCCTACTAAGGAAGAAATCGACGCTAAGGTTGGTGATGACAAGAAGGCTAACAGAGTTCAAATCATGAATGAGTTAACTTATCAAAAGCTTGTTGATTTCTTATTAGCTAACGCAAAGGAAATCTAAAACAAATTAGACTGGGTGAAAACCTAGTCTTTTTTTGAAAAAAAGTTTATTTTTAGTGCTGATTTTTAAGTATTTTACAAAAAATTAGCAATCTACTTGCAAAAGTGCTAAAAATACGATATTATAATAATACCAGTTCATAAAACTGGAGATTGGGAGGTACGATTATGGAAGAAAATACAAAGATTGTCTTACCTGCAATTGCCGTTCGCGGTATCGTTCCATTACCTGGTAATGAATTTAAAATTGAGGTTGGTCGTTCAAATTCAGTTCAAGCATTAGATGCTGCTGAAAAGATGTATGGCGGAAATATCGTTCTATTAATCCAAAAGGATGCTAACGCAAAGGATGTTAATCCTGAGGATATAGAAGAAATCGGTGTATTAGCAAAGGTAACATTAAAGCTAAAACTACCTAGCAATAATTATCGTGTAAAGTTTAAGATTACTAATAGAGTTAAGGTATTAGAATATACATCAGTAGATCCATATTTTGTTGTTAATTACGATAAAATCTATTCTATTTTACAAAATGATGATATAGAAAGAGCTTTAATTAAGAATGTAGAGGTTGAGGTTTCTAAGAACGCTCAAAATCTATTAACTAATCCAGAGGAAATAGCAAGACTTATTTCTGCTGGTACAAATGCAGATGTTTTAACAGATGTTATTGCTTATCAATTACGCTTAAATACTAATGTTTCTAAATATAGATATTTAGCTGAGCTTAATGTTTCTAGAAGATTAGAAATGATCTTAGAGGATATTGAACATGAAAAACAAATAGTAGCTATTGAAGAGAAAATCAATAAGGATGTTAAAAAGTCAATCGATGATTCTCAAAAGGAATATTATTTAAGAGAAAAGATGAGAGCTATCCAAAATGAGCTAGGTGATAAGGCTCGTCAGGAAGAGGATGTAGAAAAGCTTAGAAAGGCATTAGAGGAAGCTAAGCTACCTGAAAATGTTTATAAGAAGGCTATGGATGAGCTTCAAAAGTATGCTCAAACATCTAATCAAATGGCTGAATCTGGAGTTATTAGAAATTATCTAGATTGGATTATATCTTTACCTTGGTATAAGCAATCTGAGGATAATAATGACTTAAAGGATGTTGAAGAGAAGTTAAATTCTACTCACTTTGGTTTAACTAAGGTTAAGGATAGAATTATTGAATATCTAGCTGTAAAGATTATGACTGGAAAGAATCCATCAACAGTTATCTGCTTTGCAGGTCCTCCAGGAGTAGGTAAAACATCTTTAGCTAAATCTATCGCAGATGCATTAGGTAGAAAGTTTGTTAAGCAATCTCTTGGTGGTGTAAGAGATGAATCTGAAATCAGAGGTCATAGAAGAACTTATATTGGAGCTTTACCTGGACGCATCTTAAAGGGTATGAAGGATGCAGGTACAGTAAACCCAGTATTCTTGCTTGATGAAATTGATAAGATGACTGCTGATTATAGAGGAGATCCAGCTGCCGCTATGCTTGAGGTATTAGACCCTGAACAAAATAAATTCTTCTCTGATAATTATTTAGAAGAGCCTTATGATTTATCTCAAGTAATGTTTATTACAACAGCAAATGATATTTCAAATATTCCAGGACCACTTCGTGATAGAATGGAAATTATTGAATTATCAAGCTATACAGAAATTGAAAAATTCAATATTGGTAAGGATTACCTATATCAAAGAAATCTTAATGAGCATGGCTTAAAGCCAGAACAACTCAAGATTACTGATGATGCATATTATGAAACTATTCGTTCATATACTAGAGAATCTGGTGTACGTGAATTAAATAGAATGATAGCTACAATGTGTAGAAAGGCAGTAAGAAAGATTTTAGTTGATAAGGCTGAATCTGTTGATGTTACTAAGGATAATTTAACTGATTATTTAGGTAAGGTTAGATTTACTGGTAATCAAAATAGAGGAGAAGACCAAATTGGTGTTGTTACAGGTCTTGCTTGGACTATGTTTGGTGGAGATACATTAGATATCGAAGTTACAACATATCCTGGTAAGGGTGGCTTATTATTAACAGGTAAGCTTGGTGATGTAATGAAGGAATCAGCTCAAGCTGCATTCTCATATGTTAAATCACACGCTAAGGAATATGGAATTGATGAAAAGATATTCCAAGAAAAGGATATTCATATCCATGTACCTGAAGGAGCTACTCCAAAGGATGGCCCATCTGCAGGTGTAACATTAACAACAGCTTTAGTATCTTGTCTTTCTGGTAAGCCAGTAAGCTGCCATATTGGTATGACTGGTGAAATCACATTAAGAGGTTCAGTATTACCTATCGGTGGTTTAAGAGAAAAGTCAATCGCTGCTAATAGAAATGGATTAACTAAGATTTTCATTCCAAAGGAAAATGAAAGAGATATCGAAGATATTCCTGAAGAGGTAAGAAAGGAATTAGAAATCCAACCTGTATCTCATATTTCAGAAATTTTAGATTCATTATTTAAATAGAATATTCGGAGCTTAGGCTCCGTTTTTCTTTTTGTTTATATTGATTATTATAAATAAAATTTATATAATATAAAAAAGTGATAGAATTTATTTATGAGAGAAGTGATAATATGATGGATGCAAAATTAGAAACTCTAATCACTTTAATAGACGAGAAAAATTTCACAAATACAGCTAAGAAGCTTTTTATTACTCAGCCAGCTGTAACGCATCACATTAAATCAATAGAAAAGGAATATAATATAACCTTATTTTCAAATCCTAAAACATTTGAATTAACTAAGCAGGGACAGGTTCTGTTAGAATATGCTAAAGCATCTAAGCTAAGCTATGAGCTTTTGATCAATACCTTAGCAAAGCAAGCATCCCTAACAGCATCTGTAGGTATTACACCTATGGCAGTTCAATGTGCAAGACAAAGAGTTATTTCAAATTTAAATAAGGGTAATGTATCATTTAATTTATTCTGTTATCCTTATGAGCAAATATTAAAAAGCTTATCATCAGGTGATTTAGATTTTGCGATAGTAGATAATAGCTTTGATTCTACTAAATATGAAAACAAATTCTTGTTTGCAGAAAGAATTATTTTAGTATGTAATCCAGAAGGACAGTATAAGGGCTTAAATAAGATTACAAGAGATCAATTATCATCAGCGATTATTGTATTACCAGATGATAAATGTGGCCTTTATAATCAAGTTAAGACTACTATGAAGCTTAAGAATATTAAGCTTAAAAATGGGTTTACATTAACAGCTAATAATTTAGACTTAACTAGAGCCTTAATTGATCAAAATGACGCTGTAGCCTTTGTATATGAGACTTCTGTAGAAAGCTTAATTGAAAATGGTAAGTTAAAGAAGCTTGATATTACTAATTTCTCACCTACACAGAATTTTTATCTTTTATATAATAGATTATTATCATTTGATGAAAGATTCCTACAATTTTTAGAGTTATTAAAGAATTCAGGTATTCAATAATGGTAGATGTATTATATGAGGATAACCATATTATTGTCGCTGTAAAGCCTAGAGGTGTATTATCTCAAGCAGATGGCTCTAATAAGCCTGATATGCTAACTATATTAAAGGATTATATTAAAGAGAAATATAATAAGCCTGGTAATGTTTATTTAGGCCTATTACATAGACTAGATATTAATACTAAGGGAGTAATGGTTTTTGCTAGAACCTCTAAGGCAGCTAGTAGAATATCTGAGGATATTCAGAAGCATGATTTTGTAAAGAAATATCTGGCGACAGTAGAAGGTATTATTGATAATAAGGATTTTATACTATTAGAAAGTAAAATTTCTAAGGATGAAAAAATTAGAAAAGCATATATAGATAAGAATGGTCAAATAGCTAAATTAGAATATAGATGTATTAAGAATTATAAAATTGGTAATACTAATGTATCTGATTTAGATATTATATTGCATACAGGTAGATTTCATCAGATTAGATGTCAAATGTCATCTATAGGTCATCCATTATATGGAGATACTAAATATGGCAGTAAGAATAAAATAGATGATGATAGCTTCCCACTTGTTGCTTACCATTTAGAATTTAAGCATCCAATTTCTAAAGAAATAATGAAATTTGAAATATGAAAGTGAGCTTTATGAATTTAAACGTAATATTATATAATCAGGATGATATTAAAAATATAATAGGATGTCATAATGTTAATTTAAAAGCATTAGAACAATTATTTGAATGCTCTATTGATATTCATGGTGATACTATTATTACAAATCTAGAGGATGAATCTAAAATAGAAAGATTAAATGAGATATTTGATTTATTATTAAAGATGAGTCAAAATCATTTTAATATATCTCCTCGTGATATTTTATATGTTAATAATGTTATAGCTGAGGGTAATGTAGAAAAGTATTTAGATTTCTTAAATAAGAGAAAGCCAATATGTAGAACACATCATGGAAAGCCTATCTATGCTAAAACATTAAAGCAAGATGAATATGTAGGAGCACTTAAGAACAAGGATTTAATATTCTCAATAGGTGCGGCAGGTACTGGTAAAACATATTTAGCTGTATGCTATGCTGTAAATGAATTAAAGTCTGGCAATATTGAAAAGATAATATTAACAAGACCAGCAGTAGAAGCAGGAGAATCGTTAGGATTCCTACCTGGTGATTTAAAAGAAAAGGTTGATCCATATTTAAGACCTTTATATGATGCCTTACATGATATGCTAGGAGTTGAACAAACTCAAAGCTTAATCGATAAGCAGGTTATTGAAATAGCTCCTTTAGCTTATATGAGAGGTAGAACATTAGAGAATGCATTTATCATTTTAGATGAGGCACAAAACGCGACTATAGATCAATTAAAGATGTTCTTAACAAGAATGGGCTTTAATTCAAAAATGGTTGTTACAGGTGATATATCTCAGATAGATTTACCAAATAGTAAGAAGTCTGGATTAAAGGTTTCTGCAAATTTATTAAAGGATTTAGATGAAGTAGAAGTAATCGTATTTGAGAAATATGATGTAGTAAGACACCCACTTGTTGGTAAGATTATTGAGAAATTTGAAAGTCTAGAAAATTAATATAAACAGGGTTTATCCCTGTTTTTTTGTTATGTTTTGGTATTTGCAAAGAAAAAACGCTTTCTGTGATATTTTTAACCTAATTGGTAAAATATGCTAAAAATTGGCACTAATTTTTATAAAACTTTAGTATATTTTTGTTAAAAAGTGCCGTTTTTTACGCAAAAAACGCATTTTTCGCTTGAATAAGTACGAAAATGAGAATAAAATATTTATAGATATTGGATTTTGTCCAAATAGAAAAGGAGATAAAAATGAAAGAGAACTATTTTAAGAGTTACTTTAAGACTTCTGGTCTATTGACAACAATCATCGCTATCTTAGCGTTTGCTGTAGTTGGCTACCTATCTATTTTCACAAAGGCTGTTAATACAAACCTTGCGAATATTATTACAGGTGTAGTCATCGCAGCATTAGGTTGTTTCGCATTAATAGGCTTCAGTGGTCTTAAAAGAGAAAAATGTGGCTTCGTTGATTTCTTACGTGTAGTTGGCTTTATCGCTAGCTTAGTATTATTAATCATGTGTGCTGCAAAGGGCGGTCACGGCCTATTACTTACTGGCTTCGCAGTAGAATGTGGCTTATTATTTATTCAAGTTGCATTACGTTTTGTTTTCTGTCAAACATACGACGAGGATGCATCATTCAAGAATTACTTTGGTACATTAGCTGGTAAATACAATCCACTAGTAATTTTAGTTGCTGGTGCTGTAGTTGCATTCATTGCTGTAATCCTATTTAAGACAGATGCTTTAACAGGTATCGATGCATTAAAGAATTACATGCAATATAAATATGTATTCTTCGGTGGTGTTATCGCATTAGTAGTAATGATGATTATCCTTGGCTTAGATAAGAGTACTGATGTAAACTTCTTTGATTTAATCTTATCTGTATTATTCGTAGCATCTGCTTACCTATGTGTATTCACAGCTCCTGCTGGTTTAACAAATTCTATCGTACCATTCTTATTAATCGTATTTGGTTTATCAATTGGTACTGCAATGCTAATTAGAGCTATATTATATAATAAGGGTAAAGGTTATTCTAACCCAGCTCATAAGATTAGAACTTATTTCAAGTCTGTATATGATGAATATGATGTAACTATTCCTCTATTCTGTAGCTTAGTTGTTATCCTATTAGTATTAATTGGTGCTGGTAAGCTTTATGGAGATAAGACATTAATCATCAATAGAGTTTGGAAGGCTGCTGCTAGTGATGGTGCTATTATGGCATTATATATCATTGCATTAGTTATTGGTCTATGTGGTGTTGTATTAACATTAGTATTTAGAAAGTTCAAGGCACAAAGTGCTGTTAGAACAGATGATATCTTAGTTGGTTTATTATTTGCTTCATTCTTCGTAGTATTATACGGAATTGTAATGTTAGCATTTACTAAGCATGATTTCTTCGGAAATACTGCAAATATTATCTTATTCATTGGTTATGCATTAATCTTTGTATACTCTGCTGTAGTACAATTTATTAGATTAAAGAAATTCGAGCCAATTCAAGCTGTAATCACTGCTGCTCCAAAGGTTGAAGAAGAGGAAGCTGCTCAAGAAGAGGCTGAAGAGGAAGAAGCAGTTGAAGAAGAAGTTAAAGAGGAAGAAGTTAAAGAAGAGGAAAATAATGATCCATTCGCATTAACTGAAGAGGATGAAGCATTATTTAATTCATATTATGGTGCTGAAGCTACTGAAGAAGAGCAACCTCAAGAAGAAGTTGTTGAAGAGGTAGTTGAGGAAGAAGAACCTGTTGAAGAAGTTCAAGAAGAAGAGGTTGTCGAAGAAGTTGTTGAAGAGCAACCTGTTGAAGAAGTAACTGAAGAAGTTGTTGAAGAAGAAGCTGAAGAGGAAGCCGAGGAAGAGGAAGAAGAGGCTGAGGAAGAGGAAGCTGAAGAAGAAAACCTTGAAGAAGACGGCGAGCCTGTAGAAGATGTTCAACATGAAGCCCATAAGGAAGAAAATATCGTTGTTCAAGACTTCCAAGTTCTTGATGAAAATGGCGAAGTTAGAAAGATTAAGAGAAAGTTCTTAACTAAGATGATGTTTGCTCCTTACCAAACTAAGGAATATTATAACGAAATTAAGAATTATTTAGGATTATATCGTGCTAAGGGCCGTCAATCTGCTAGATGTGAATCATTCAGATATAAGGGCTTAGTTGCAAAGGTTGCTTTAGGTGGAAAGTCAGTTAAGGTATTCTTAGCAATTGATCCATCATTCATTGATGAAAATCCTAAGTATCATTTAAAGGATGTTTCTGAGAAGAAGCAATATCAAGAAGTTCCAGTAATGATGAAGGTTAGATCTGATAGAGGTCTAAAGTATTTCAAGGAATTAGTTGATTATATGTTCGCAACTCGTGGTGTTAAGCCAAAGAGAAATTATGAGAATGTTGATTACTTACCTACATTAATTCCAAATGGTGAAGCTATCCTAGCTACATTAGGTATGTCAACTTATTATTTACAAAATTCAATGAATGCTAAGGGTATTCCTGATGAAATGCCAGATAATCTTGAGGATTACTTACCAATGATTCCTGGTGAAGAATTACCTGAAGGTGAAGAAATTGAAGCTACTGTATACTTAGATACTTTATGTAACCATTTCGAAGATGGTAACGAAGTTACAATCGATGTTCTTAAGTCATTACATATTGTTACTCGTGGTAACGTATTAAGAGTTAAGGCTCGTGGTACATTAGATAAGAAGTTAATCATCTATGCTGAGTACTTCGACGAAGATGCATTAAAGATGTTAATGTGTACAAATTGTACAGCAGTTAAGGTTGTAAGATAGTTCTTTAAAATAAAAGAAGGTCTAGCTATGCTAGGCCTTTTCTTTTTGCCTTAAAGCAAAATAAAAAGTGTTGGTTGCCCAACACTTATATTAGTTAATTAATTTTCATTATATTCATTAATACCAGCTACGCCAGTTTCTATTGCCGCTAGAGCAACAGCCTTTGAAACAGCCTTAGCAACTCTCTTATCGAAAGCACCAGGTACGATATAATCAGGACTTAATTCATCATCTGAAATGATATAAGCTAATGCCTTAGCAGCAGCTAGCTTCATTTCCTCGTTAATCTTTCTTGCTCTTACAGCAAGCGCACCCTTGAATAAACCAGGGAATGCTAATACGTTATTGATTTGGTTAGGAAAATCTGATCTACCAGAGCCTACGATATAAGCACCAGCTTCCTTAGCTTCCATATAACCAATTTCAGGTGTTGGATTTGCCATTGCAAATACGATTGCACCATCATTCATTGTCTTAATCATTTCAGGTGTTACAAGTCTTGGAGCTGATACACCAACGAAGGCATCGGCACCCTTTAAAATAGAAGCTAATGTACCATCATGATTTTCAGGAGTAGTATAAGTACCTTCATCAATTAATTCCTTAATTAAGAAATTATATGAATCATATTTTTTCTTATCAATAACACCTGTAATATCAGATGCGTAAATTTTACCTACACCAATTCTCTTTAGCATTTTAGCAATCATAGAACCAGCAGCTCCAGTACCTGACATAACAACAGTCATATCACTTAAATTTCTCTTTGTAAGTCTAGCAACATTCATAAATGCTGCGGCTACGATAATAGAAGTACCATGCTGATCATCATGGAATACTGGAATATCCATTTCCTTGATTAATCTTCTTTCAATTTCAACACATCTTGGTGCTGAAATATCTTCTAGATTAATAGCGCCAAGTGTTGGCTCTAAAATCTTACATGTCTTAATGATTTCTTCAACATCCTGAGTCTTTAAGCATAGAGGAATAGAATCTACACCGGCTAACTCCTTCATTAAGATTGACTTACCTTCCATAACTGGAATAGCACCATAAGGTCCAATGTTACCAAGACCTAATACTGCAGAACCATCTGTAATAACAGCTACCATATTAGATTTAGAAGTATACTTATAAGCTAATTCCTTATCCTTTTCAATTTCCTTACATACATATGCAACACCAGGTGTATATGCAAGTGATAAGTCAGCTTGATTTTCTACCTTTACCTTAGATTTGATTTCAAGCTTACCACCATTTTCATGAAGCTTTAAGCTTTTTTCCTTTAATTCATTTGCGTCCATATTAATCTCTCCTATCAAATATATTATTACCAAAATAATCAATTGCTAAAATCATCTTAAATCCATCTACCTCAAGTCTCTTGATAGATTCAGGGCCTAAATCGAAAAACGCGATTTCTTGGGCCTTTTTTACTGATTTAGCAAGTAATGCACCACAGCCACCAGTAGTAACGAAATATAAAATCTTATTATCTATATAAGTTTTTACACATTCTTCATCTCTTGGACCCTTACCAATAGTAGCTAGTACATTCATCTTAGGCATCATATATGCAAATTTATCCATTCTTGATGATGTTGTAGGTCCAATAGAACCAACTACATTACCTGGCTTTGTTGGAGTAGGTCCAGCATAATAAATAAATGAATTACTAAAATCTACTGGAAGCTCCTCACCATTTTTCATCATTTGTTCCATTCTTAAATGAGCGGCATCTCTTGATGTATAGATAATACCAGTTAATTCAACAACATCACCAGCATGTAATGTTTTTAGTTTTTCTAAATCCTTAGGTATTTCAATTCTCATTATAGAATCACCACCTTATGACGTGAAGCGTGACATTGAATGTTTACAGCAACAGGAAGTGAAGCTATATGGCAAGGATATAAATTAACCTTAACTGCAAGTGCAGTAGTTTTACCGCCTAAGCCCATAGGACCAACTCTTAAATCATTCAATTCCTTATATAATTCCTTTTCAAGCTTATTTGCATCAGGGTCACTTGATTCATCATCAATAGGACGAAGAAGAGCCTCCTTAGCGATTAAGCCAGCCTTTTCTATATCTCCACCGATACCAACACCTACAACAAGTGGAGGACATGGTCTACCACCAGCCTCTTTTACAGTATCAAGTACAAATTTCTTTATTCCTTGAATTCCATCTGCAGGCACAAGCATTTTAACCTTAGACATGTTTTCAGAACCAGCACCCTTAGGACAGATTGTTATTTTTAATTTATCACCCATAACAAATTTAATATGAATAATACCAGGAGTATTATCCTTTGTATTAACTCTATTAAGAGGTGATTTAACAACACTCTTTCTTAAATAGCCCTTTGTATAACCATCACTAATTCCTTTATTAATGGCATCATAAATATCACCATTAATATGAACATCATTTCCTATTTCAACAAATACAACAGTAATACCTGTATCTTGACACATAGGAACATTTTCTTTAGTAGCTAATTCATCATTTTCAATAATTTGAGATAGGATTTCCTTAGCTAAGCCATCTTCATTATTCATAGCTTTTTTAAGACATGATAATACATCATTTTCAATGTATGTTGCAGCCTCAATACAAAGCCTTGAAACCTCTTTAGTTATTGCTTCTGGTTCAATAATTTTCATACTTATACCTCACATGCGTTTATTATACACTTAAATTAGTTATTTTGAAATGATTTTTATTATTTATAATAAAATATCGAAAAATATGCTAAAATTAATAAAAGGTAAGGTGATATTAATATGAAAAAAATAATTCTATTTATAAATATGATTTTTGTTGCTTTTTTATTATTATCTTGTACTACTAGTTGTTCTAAATTTGGAAGTTATACAGAATGTTCTGAAATCATTGTTCCTGGAATATTAAATTGTAAGTCTGGCGGTGATACAGAAGAAGTTTATGAATATATATGTGAAGATGCTGATTATGAAAAAATTTATTCTTTTAGAAAAGTTAGAACCATAACTCTAAATGATTTTAATTATGAAATAGGTTTGTATGTTGGTGATATTTACACATGGAAAAGAACAATTTATTATAATGAAAACACTAAAAAAGTATGTATTGTTATAGAACAAAATGTTAATAAATCAGTAGATGATTCAATTTATTCTTATATAAAAAATCATCCAGTATTTGAAACTGGTGTTACAGATTCTGACTATAAGTATTTTACTGAGTTAGAATCAAATTATGCTTATAGAGAAGAATACTATGATTTGAGTAATGAGGAAGATATAAGTTTTAAACCAGTTAAGAAGATATAAGCATACACCTATTAATTGATTTAAATATATAGTATAATTATAAATGAGGTATTATTTATGACAAGTTATAAGGATTGGTTAATGTCTAAGAAGGCAGAACAGAAGCATGGCGAAGCTGTGGATTATGCTGATATAAAGAAGTTCTTAATTAATATTAAAGGATTATTCTTCCCAGGCTATGTTGAAAAATTTGCCACATTAGATGATTATTTAGAGGAAAAAAGTTCATCAGTAAAGTTTTATTTAAAGAGAATGCTATCTGGAATTGAAAAGCTTACAAAGGAAACTTTAGATAAGGATGATATCATTTGTAAGTTCTATGAGGCAATTCCTGAGGTAGATAGATTATTAAAAACAGATATTCAAGCTATGTTTGATGGAGACCCTGCTTGTAAATCACCAGTAGAAATAATATTATGCTATCCTGGATTTACAGCAATATTCACATATAGAATTGCACATATTCTATATGAATTAAATGTTCCTGTATTACCAAGATTCTTAACAGAAACTGCTCATTCAAAGACTGGTATTGATATTAACCCTGGTGCTAAGATTGATGAATATTTCTTTATCGACCATGGTACAGGTATTGTAATAGGTGAAACATGTGTTATTGGTAAGCATGTTAAGCTATATCAAGGAGTTACTCTTGGTGCCTTATCATTATCTAAGGGTCATGATTTAATTAATGTTAAGCGTCACCCTACTATTTGTGATAATGTTACTATTTATAGTGGAGCTTCAATCTTTGGTGGTAATACTATAATTGGAGAGAATACAACTATTGGCTCATCAGTATTCATTACTGAAAGTGTAGACGCTAATATGGTTGTTACGTTAGAGGGAATCTCAAAGAAGCACTCAAAGGGAGGAATCTAAGATGAAGGTTGAATATTATAAGGAATGGAGCTCTGTATATCAAAGAGATTTAGAATTTAAGGTATTTGGACATGCTGGAAAGCCTTGTATTGCTTTCCCAAGCCAGGATGGTAGATTCTTTGATTATGAAAATAGAGGAATCATTGATTCAATGAGCTGGTATATTGAGCAAGGAAAGATTCAAGTATTCTGTGTTGAATCAATGGATCAGGAATCTTTTTCTGCGACATATAAAAGCGGCTATGATAGAATAAGAGCTCAAGAAGCTTATTATGAATATATCATTAAGGATATTGTTCCTAGAGTATATGAAATTAATACATATGGTAATGGCGGAGGAGTAGCTTCTGGCATTATGACCTTTGGTGTATCACTTGGTGCTTACCATGCAGTTAATTTCATAATGAGAAGACCTGATATTTTTGATGCAGTATTAGCGTTATCTGGTGTATATGATTCATATTTCTTTATACAAGGCTATTCAGATGAATTAATGTTCTTAAATTCACCTGTAGAATCATTAAAGAATATGGCATATGATCACCCATATGTTAATATGTATAAGAACTCAAGAATAGTTATCTGTGTAGGTCAAGGTAACTGGGAAGAAGAATGCTTAAAATCAACAAGAGAAATGGATACACAATTACATCGTTTAGGCATTCCAGCATGGTGTGATTATTGGGGATATGACAAGCCTCATGACTGGCCAAGCTGGCTTGAACAAGTGCCTTACTTTTTGTATCATATTTTAGACTAGAAAAAATTGAAGATTAATGAATTTTGGAGAATATTTATATTCTCCATTTTTCTTTCATAAATCTTTCATAATTTTCTACTTTCAATTATTTTTATAAATTTAAAATTTATTATTGTAATTCTGAAATTTTAGTCTATAATTAATATCGTTCAATAAATAATTATTGAACATCTGTCACGTTAAATGTAGAATTACATTTTTAACGATTTACAGGCCAAAAAAAGAATATTAGGAGAAAGGATAAGAAAAGACATTGTTCTTTTCGTTCGGTAAATTGAGTTGGAAAGAAAGCCAATTATCGAATTGCACAATATCGTTAAATATTATGGCGATAACTGTGTTGTAGATAACATTGATTTGGATATCTACGAAAATGAGTTTATTACTCTTTTAGGACCATCTGGTTGTGGTAAAACTACTACACTAAGAATGATCGGAGGATTTGAGTATCCTACAAGTGGTGAAATTATTGTTAATGGAAAGATTATTAATGATCTACCTGCTTATGCAAGACCTATTAATACAGTTTTCCAAAGATATGCATTATTCCCACATTTAAACGTTTTTGATAACGTTGCATTTGGTTTAGTAAACCGCGGAAGAAGATTTTTAATCGATTTTTATGGCGGCGATGAGCAAGTTGCAAAAGATGCCTTAGAGTACAACCAAAAGATTGGTAAGGCTCAAGGAAAGACTGTACCTTCTTATTTTGATATTAGAAGATACCTTAAGGCTAGAGTTGCTGAATCAGTAAGTGAAGCATTAAAGCTAGTTAATCTTTCTGGTTATGAGGAGAGAAAGATTGACAAAATTTCAGGTGGACAAATGCAGAGAGTTGCAATTGCCCGCGCCATTATTTTAAAGCCAAAGATTCTTTTACTAGATGAACCATTATCTGCATTAGACCATAAGCTAAGAGTTAACATGCAATACGAGCTTAAGGAAATGCAAAAGAATCTAGGTATTACATTTATTTTCGTTACACATGACCAAGAAGAAGCAATGGTTATGAGTGACCGTATTGTTATTATGAAGGATGGTATCATCCAGCAACAAGGTTCTCCAAAGGATATCTATAATGAACCAAACAACAGATATGTTGCTAACTTCATTGGTGAATCTGATATTGTTAAGGGTGTTTACCTAAAGAAGAATTTAGTTAAGTTCTTAGGACAAGAATTCCCTGTAGTTGGTTATGAATTCGATGATAATGAAATCGTTGATGTAGTAATTAGACCAGAGGACTGGGATATCGTTCCAAGAGAAACTGCAAAGGTTATTGCTAAAGTTACATCTTCAATCTTCAAGGGTGTTCATTACGAATTATTAGTAGATATCGAAGGTAATGAATTCGTTGTACATACATATGAAGACATTCAAGCAGGAGAAATCATTGGTTTAACAGTAGACCCATATGAAATCTGCTTAATGAAGGAAGATGGTTCACCTAAAAAGCTTGTACCATTAACTCAGGAGGAATCAAGAAAGGCTGTTACATTATTTGATGTAGCTGCTAAGTATGAGACTAAGAATGATTTCTATGGTCATGAGGAAGCTTCGGAGGAAAAGTAGTCTATGCAGAAGAGTGAAAAGAAGGCTGTAATACCTTCATATCAGTGTGCACATAGACTTGATAGATTAGCTAGACCATATATCTACTTTTTGTATATATTTGCAGTATTACCTGTATTATTTATGATTTTCTTAATGTTTGTTGATACAGAAGGAATTTCATTTAAGGGAATGACAGCAAGTATAACAAATTTCCAAATACTAACAGAGAAATCTACAATTATTGCTTTTTTTAATTCAATTAAATATGCAGTAGTAACAACAGTTGCTTGTATATTTTTTGGATTCTTATTAGCATACATGCTATACAAGTCTAAAATTAAAAATAAGTATTTAGTTTTAATTATTTTAATATTACCAATGTGGACTAATATCCTACTTCGTATCAATGCCCTAGCAAGTGTATTTAAGTCAAATAATATCTTAACAGATATCTTTGGATTAAATGGCTATGGATTAGATATCATTGGTACTGATTTAGCTATTTATTTAGGTATGATATTTACATACTTACCATTCATGGTAATGCCTATTTATACATCATTAGAAAAGATTGATCCATTATTACATGAGGCTGCCTTAGATTTAGGTATAACTGAATTTAAGAAGTTCTGGAAGGTTATTGTTCCACTTGCATTAAAGGGCGTAATCTCAGGATCAATAATGGTATTATTACCATGTCTATCAGGATTCGCTATTCCTAAGATTTTAGGTGATGGTAACATTACATTAATTGGTAACGTTATTGAACAAAGCTTCATTAACATGAGCTACAATATGGGTTCAGTTTTAGCTATAGCAATCTTAATCATTATATTAGGTTCAATCCTTATAGTATCAAAGGTTGATAAGGAAGGAGAGACATTATTATAATGGAAGAATTAGTAAAGAAGACTTATAATCCTAACGATTATGAGCGTGCATCATTAGAAGATTATGGATATAAAGAGCATAAGGGCTTGAAGATGACTTGGAAGGTTATTTCAATAATCTTATTATGCTTCTCAATCTTTATGCTATATTTCGCAGTAATTATTATTGCTATCCAATCATTTAACTCTTCAGATTCAACAACTGAATTTGCATCATTCACATTTGCAAATTATGCAAATATGTTTGGTAAAACATCTTTAAATAAATCAATATTAAATACATTCTTAACAAGTATTTGTGCAACAGCTATTGCTACAGTACTTGGTACATTAATTGGTATTGGTGCTTATTATTTACCTCCAAAGGTAAAGCAAAGATTAACTTTCTTAAATAATATACCTCTATTAAATGCTGATATTGTAACAGGTGTATCATTAATGATTATCTTCTCATTATTCTTATATATAGATAAGCATATCTTTGGTTTCTGGACAATTTTATTAGCACATATTTATTTCATACTTCCTTATATCATCTTATCTGTATTACCTAAGATGAAGGAAATTGACCCTAATATGCTAGAGGCATCACTTGACCTAGGTGTTAAGCCTATCAAGTCATTAAGAAAGGTAATAGTTCCATGTGTTAAGGGTGGTATTTTCTCTGGTATGATTTTAGCCTTCACAATTTCTTTTGAGGATTTCGTTGTTGGTTACTTCACAACAGGAAACGGCTATAACACATTATCTATTTGGATTTATTCATCAATTGGTAGAAAGAGCTTATTCCCTGGTGTATATGCCTTCTCTACATTATTAACTGTTGTAATGATTTTAGCAGTTATCGGATATAACTTAATAATGAAAGGACGTAAGAATCATGAAAAGAAGAATGGCTAGTCTTTTATTATTAGGAGCTTCTTTATTAACTTTATCTTCATGTGGTAGTAAAGATACTTTATTATTTCTTAACTGGGGAGAATATATTGATGAATCATTAATTGAATCATTTGAAGAGGAATATAATTGTACTGTTCAAATGGATTTAGGCGAAAGTAACGAAATTTTCTATTCAAAGGCAAAAGCAGGTACAACTGTTTATGATGTAATTTGTCCATCAGATTACATGGTAGAAAAGATGTATGTTAATGAACTTTTAGAAAAATTAGATTTTTCACAATTACCAAATGTTGATTTAGCTGATAGAAAGCTATCTACTAAGAAAATTTATGAGGATATGAATATCAACCTTAAGCAACACTTAGGTGATTCATATGAAATGGGTACCATTGAAAATTATGCAGTACCTTATCTATCTGGTACTTGGTGTATTATGTATACAACAAAGAAGGATGGAGTTGAACAAGCAGTAACAAATAATGCTAAAAATCAATGGGGTTCATTATTTGATAGATCTACATTACCAGCTGGTACTAAGGTAGCTATGTATGAATCTCATCAACATGACTATTATGCATTATCTAGATATTTAGGATTAGATCCAACACTAGAACAGCCTCAAAATGTATTAGACCAAATGGAAAAAATCATTTCTGGCATGAATTATGATGCATGGGGTACAGATACAATTAAGAAGGATATCGTAGCTGGTAATATTCATTTAGGCTATATGTGGACTGGTGATTTCCTATATTATTATTCTGAAAACGCCGCTAATCAAGCAATGGATGCTTATTTAGCAGGTGATATTAAAATTGATGAGGTTGCTAACTTCTTAGATGTAATTACATCTGATGAAAGAAAGTATACTGTAAATGATAATACATATGAAATTGGATTTGATTGCTTTATTCCTGATGATACAGTTGCCTTCTGTGATAACCTAGTTATTACTAAGGATTCTGCAAATAAGGAATTAGCATATAAGTTCATTGATTATATGTTAACATCTAAGGTAGAAGATGAAGAAGAATCATCACCTGCATTTACTAATACATATTATGTAGACTATGACGCTCCATATAATACTGTATATAATGACTTAGTTGCATTAGCTGATACAGAAATCTTTACTCAAGAAGTAGCTGATGAATTTGATCCTAAGGATGGAGATCCTTATGATTCAGATTTATATTGGTTATTCTATGATTATGCAATTGGGTTAAGCTTTGCTAAATATTATGAAAATGATGAATATTTAGAAGCTAATAATTTAGAGCCAAAGGGTAATATTCTAGCATTATTTGATAGAAAATACGTTAATAGAATTAATGTAACATTCAATAACGCAAGAGTATAATTACTTGAATTTGAAAGACATTATCCAAAAAAGGTAATGTCTTTTTCTTTACCCTCCTAAAAATACAATTATATTATCTTATACGTGATAGGACAAACATGGGACTAGTAATTTTTTTTAAATAAAGAAGAAAAATAATGTAATTACTGTAGAATATTTGTTATATTAGAATAATTAGTTCTAATCAAAAATAAAATTATATGATAGAATTAATAAAACAAACAATTGGAGGTAAAAATATGGAAAAGGATTTAGTATTAGAAACAATGAAAAAGGCTGGTATTCCTTTAAATGCTGGTAAAATAGCTGAATTATCAGGACTAGATAGAAAGGCAGTAGATAAGGCTATGGCTGATTTAAAGAAGGAAGGATTAATTGTTTCACCTGTTCGTTGTAAGTGGGAACCAGCAAATAAATAATTATAAGCCTCATTTGAGGTTTTTATTTTAAGATAGAAATTGGTGGTGTTATAAATGATTTTATATCATTTAGGCTTTGATATAATTAAGGATATTGATTTGAGGCATGGAAGAATAAATGCTGATTTTGGTCAAGGCTTTTATTTATCTAATAATATAGAATTTTCAAAAAAGTGGGCAACTATAAAAAATGATAGGGATACAATATTAAATTTTTATGATTTAGATTTAAATTCATTAAATGTATTAGAATTTAAAGAAAGAAATAAGGAATGGTTTGATTATATTTTTAAAAATAGAAATGGCCAATCTGATATTTATAAGGAATATGATGTAATTATTGGTCCTATCGCAAATGATACAATATTTGATTTATATGGTATTGTTACAAGTGGATTAATTAATAATGAATTAGCATTAAAAATTTTAGATATAGGTCCTACCTATTATCAAATAGTTTTAAAATCAGAAAAGGCAAAATCAAATATTAATTTTTTAAAATATGAAATATTAGATAAATTAGATATTAAAAATAATCAAAATGAAATAAGAAAAATAGAAGAGGATTACCAGGATAAGGTATTTAATTTATTAGATGATAAGGTAAAGGATATATTAAGCTAGGGGGATAAAATGATTATTAATACAGGACAAAGAACAGATATACCTGCCTTTTATTCTAAATGGCTTATAAATAGAATAAAGGAAGGCTTTGTATTAGTTAGAAATCCCTATTATCCTAATTTGGTTACTAAATTTAGATTAGATCCAAAGGTAGTAGATGTTATCGGATTTTGTACAAAAAATCCAAGGCCTATGCTTAAATACCTTGATTATTTAAAGCCATTTGGTCAATTCTGGTATATTACAATTACAGGCTTTGGTAATGATATAGAGCCTAATGTGCCACCTATCGATGATGTGATAGAGGATTTTAAATATTTATCTAATAAAATAGGTAAAAACGCAATTGGATTTAGATATACTCCAATTATTATTAATGAAAAATATACATTAGATTATCATATTAAGACATTTGAAAAAATAGCTTCTAGCCTAGATGGCTATACTAATTTATGTGTATTTGGCTTTTTAGATTTATATGATAAGCTAGCAATATTTCATAAGGAATTAAGTGATTGTAGTGATAATGAAAAAATAATTATAGCTAAGGAATTTAAAAAAATAGCTGATAGGCATAATATGAAGTTAAGGCTATGCTCTAAGGAAAAATGGCTAGCAGAATATGGTATTGATGTAAATGGTTGTATGAGGCAAGAGGATTATGAAAATGCAATTGGAAAAAGATTAATTATAAAATCTAATATGCAATCTAGAAAGAATTATTGCTCATGTCTAATAGCTAATGATATAGGATTTTATAATTCATGCATGCATCTTTGTAAATATTGCTATGCTAATGGAGATAAGAATAAGGTAGTTAAAAATTATAAAATGCATAATGATAATTCTCCATTTCTAATAGGAGAATTAAATGAAAATGATGAAATTAAAGAGGCTAAGCAGGAATCATGGATTAATAATAATCCAACATTATTTGATCTATAACCAAGTTTACCAGTTAATATATAAAGAAATCCAGTAACATTTGGCTTGGTTACTGGATTTTTATCTTGTGTGCCGGGCATTTTTGATTATAAATATATGCAAAAGTAACAAGGTAACACTCATTTTTTGATTGTTTTGTTGCACATTTTTACTATAATTAAATTGAATTTGTAGAAAAAATTCCCAAGGAGGAATGGCTAAATGGAATTTAAGGAAAAGCTTAAAAAATTAAGAAATGATAATAATCTAAGTCAAAAAGAATTAGCTGATGCTATCTTTGTTTCAAGATCAGCCATTGCTAAATGGGAAAATGGTAATGGTGTACCAAGTGATGATAATTTAAAAGAAATCATTAAATATTTTAATTTACCAAGTGATTATTTTAATGAATCTAAATTTGATATTAATTTATATCGAAAGCTTGTAAGAAGAAGACAAATAATAATTAAATCTATTAAGATAGGCGTGGTTGCTTTACTTGTTATAACAGCTTTATTATTAATAGAAATACTAGCACCTAGCATAGGTAGTGAATTTGTAGTAGATGGATATAGATATAGAATTATAGATACTAAATATTTGTTTTCAAAAGGCGAAGTAAAATTAATTGAAACAGAAGACGAATCTGATGAATTAATTATTCCAGATACTGTAACTAAATGCTTTGGTATATTTCCAGATACATTTAAGGTTAAATATGTTTCCCCAGCTGTTTTAGTTGGTAAGAGTGTAAAGCTACCTAGATATTTTGAAGGCTATCATAAAAATACTAAAATATCTGATTACTATTTACGTGAATCATTTATTAAAAATATTAGTGTTTCTGAAGAAAATGAGTATTATGATTCAAGAGAAGATTGTGGTTGTATAATTGATTCAAAAACGAATATTCTTCTATATGCTTCAGAAAATTATTTTTTACCTAAATCTGTAGTTGGTGTTGCATCTTTTGCTTTTCTAGCTTTTATGTATAATAATGGAACTAAGTTTATTCTACCAGATAATATTGAAATATTAGATGATTGGGCTTTTGGTCATTATCCTGGTGGTATAAACCTAGAAGATAATTTGATGATAGATTATTATGATTTTTCTAAAGTTAAAGAAATTGGCAGTGGTGTTATAAATGGAATTAAAGTAAGAAATAATTCAACAATTATATTGCCAAGGACAATTGAGAAGATGGATTATACTGCATTTGGTATTCATATCGACAATAAAAATGTAAATTTTTACTATAAGGGTTCACTATCTGATTGGAACAATATACAACTTAAAGTTCGTTATGGTGATTTAAAAAATATGAGTGATGCCAACGAAGACGATTTATATTTTTTAGAAGGAAATAATCTATATTTTTATTCTGAAATAGAACCAGTAGAAAAAGGTAAATATTGGCATTTCGATAACAATAATCAGCCAATAGTTTGGAATTAGTCTTATTATTGAGAAGATAGGTTTTTCTATCTTCTTTTAATTTGACTATTTTGTCAATTATGATATAATCTTTTTGTAAACAAAAGCTCATTTAGAGTCGTAGTCGAAATGGCTTCATGCCGTAAGTGATAAATTATCACATTATTGATTGAGTTAAAAGCTCAAATTTTATAAGTTGGTTACTTTACAACCTTTGCACTTTGTGCCACTTGTGAAACGGTCAATAAGAGTAGTAAAAGTATTATTTACTGTATAGACTCTATATGAATACAATTCATTTTAAGTTTTATTATAGTCGCACATATAGCGACTATTTTTTTGTTATACGAGGAGGATATATTATGGGTAGAGTAATAGTAATTGGATGTGGTGGTGTAGCTACAGTAGCTATTCATAAATGTTGTCAACATCCTGAGGTTTTTACTGATTTATGTATAGCATCTAGAACAGTATCAAAATGTGATGCACTAAAGGAAAAATTACAAAATACAACTAAAACTAATATTACTACAAGACAAATAGATGCTAATAACTTAACTGAGTTAATTCATTTCTTTGACGAATATAAGCCTGATTTAGTTATGCATTTAGGTATGCCATATCAAAATTTAATTATTATGGATGCCTGCTTAATTTGTAAATGTAATTATCTAGATACAGCTGCTTACGAACCAGAGGATACTGATGAACCAGTATGGCGTAAGAGATATGAGGAAAGAATTAAGGAAAAGAATTTTACTGCATATTTCGATTATAGCTATCAATGGGAATATAAGAAGAAATTTGAAGAGGCTGGTCTAATTGCTTTACTTGGATGTGGATTTGACCCAGGTGTAACTCAAGCTTATGTTGCTTATGCGAAGAAGCATGAATTTGATAGAATTGATACATTAGATATTTTAGATTGTAATGGTGGTGACCATGGCTATCCATTTGCTACAAACTTCAATCCTGAAATTAATTTAAGAGAAGTATCTAGTGAAGCTGATTATTATGAAAATGGTAAGTGGATTAGAGTACCTGCAATGTCAGTAAAGAAACAATATAATTTCGATGGTGTAGGTATGAAGGATATGTATCTATTACACCATGAGGAAATTGAATCTATCTCTACAATTTATCCAGAAATTAAAAAGATTAGATTCTATATGACATTTGGTCAATCTTATATTACTCATATGAATTGTTTCCAAAACGTAGGATTATTATCTACAACACCTATTATGTATGAAGGAAGAGAAATAACTCCAATTCAATTCCTAAAGGCATTATTACCAGATCCTGCAAGCCTAGGACCTAGAACTAAGGGTAAGACTAATATTGGTTGTATCTTTACTGGTGTTAAGGATGGTAAAGAAAAGAAATACTATATTTATAATGTATGTGACCATGAGGAAGCTTATAAGGAAACTGGCCTTCAAGCAATTTCTTATACAACAGGTGTACCAGCAATGTGTGGTGCTATGATGATTTTAAATAAGGTTTGGACTAAGCCAGGTGCGAATACATTAGAGGAATATGATCCAGATCCATTTATTGAAGCATTAGATAAATATGGTCTTCCAAAGAGAGAATCATATGATCCAGTTATGGTGGACTAAATGAAGGATTTAAGACCACCCTTTATTGGATTAAAGGATATTAATCCTACTGAATTTTTTAAAAATATTAAAACACCTTGCTATATGATTGATGAGGCAATGATTATTAAGGATTGTGAAATTCTAAAATCAGTACAGGATAGAACAGGTGCGAAAATATTATTAGCTCAAAAGGCATTTTCTAACTTTAATTTATATAACATAATTGAGCCATATCTTGCAGGTACTGAGGCATCAGGTCTATATGAGGCAAGACTTGGAAAAGAAGAGATGCCAAATAAAGAGGTACATGTATTTAGTGCTGCCTATAGAGAAGATGAATTTAATGAGCTATTAAAATATGCAGATCATATAATCTTTAATTCAGTTTCTCAATTAAAAAAATATGGAAAAAAGGCAAAAGCTAATGGTAAAGAAATTGGATTAAGAATTAATCCTGAAATCTCTACTCAGCCAGGCCATGAAATATATGACCCATGCTCAAGTGGTTCAAGACTTGGCGTTACTATTAATTCGTTTATAGAAGAAATGACAGATGAATTAATTAATATGTTAGATGGAATTCATTTTCATACATTATGCCAACAAAATTCAGATGATTTAGAAAAAACATTAAATGTTGTTTTAGATAGATTTGGTAAATATTTTAATAATTTAAAATGGATTAATTTTGGTGGTGGACATCATATCACAAGATTTGATTATGATATTGAAAGATTAATTAGATGTATAAATCTAGTTAAGAATAAATATAATGTAGATGTTTATTTAGAACCAGGAGAGGCAGTAGTATTAAATGCTGGATATGTATTAACTAGAGTATTAGATAAATTTAAAAAGAATGGAATGAATTTCCTAATAGTAGATACAAGCGCTGCTTGTCATTTCCCTGATGTACTTGAAATGCCATTTTTACCACCATTATATTTAGCTGATTTAGAAGGTAATGATATTCTATATAGAATAGGCTGTCCTACCTGCTTAACAGGTGATGTTATTGGTAATTATAAATTTAAAAATGAAATAAATGTTAATGATTTATTAATCTTTGGAGATATGGCATTATATACAACATGTAAGAATAATACCTTTAATGGTATGCCATTACCTGACATTTATATCTTAAGAAAAGATAAAAAAATAGATAAAATAACTAATTTCGGGTACACAGATTTCAAAATGCGTCTCGGTAAATTGAATTAATAAATAAAATGATAGGTCTAAGCCTATCATTTTTGTTATAATAGCCTTGAGGAAAAGGGTCATGATAATAGATTTAGAAAAAGAGAAGATGTCTATATCTGAAGCATTATTTATTGCCAAGGAATATGATGTTATTTTACTTGAAAATAAAACATATAATGAAGAAGTAATAATAGATAAGCCACATCTTACATTTAAGGGAAAAGAAAACACTAAAATATCATTAGATTTATGGTCATCTAAAATAGATATAAGAACAGGTAAGAAGCTAGGAACATCAGGCTCTGCCGTAGTTAAGGTTTTAGAGTCGGCTAATAACACAACGTTTGAATCTATTATTTTTGAAAATAGTCATATTAAAAATAAAGAGGATCTGGGAGAACAAGCAGTAGCCTTTAAAACATCAGCCTCATTTACATTAATTAAAAATTGTAAATTCTATTCATTCCAGGATACATTATATATTGATAATGGTTATATGAATTTAGTTATGGATTCATATATTGAAGGAGATATAGATTTTGTTTTTGGTTCATCTGATTGTCTGTTTTATAATGTAGAGCTCGCCGCAAAAACAACAAATATAAATAGCTTTTATACAGCTCCTTCAACATATGCTCAAAATAGATATGGCTTTGTATTTAAAAATTCAAAGTTATATCAATTAAATGATACTAAATCATATTTAGGTAGACCTTGGTATCCAAGTAGTGCTATATCACCTTCAATTCCTAAGCTTTCATTTATAGATTGTAATTTATACGGTAATATAGAATTAGATTATATTAAGATGAATGAACATGATCCTAATTATCATAGATTATCTATTATTAATTCTAAATTAAATGATAATTTAATTAATAATGTTAATGAAATTAATTATGATGAATATATAGATAAGGTATTAAAATATTTTAAAGTAATCAATTAAATTTAAGAAAATGGTGGAGCTTTCTCCATCTTTTCTTTTTTCACTTGAAATATTATTTTATAATATTTATAATTAACTTTGGTATTATAAGGAGGATTCATATGGATTTTATTAAAAAGAATAAATATATTTTATGTATTATATTAGGTGTAGTCGCAATGGCATTAATGATTCCTAATATCGCTAGAATGTTTAAGCAATTCCAATATTATAGCGAAAATGGTGTAGAAATACCAATGGCTTTAATATTCTTACTTGTAGAATATATTTGTATATTTATAGCAGAACTAGTATTTGCATTAATTGGTTATAGAAGATCAATGGATAAATCATTGATAATAACATCAGTAATTTTATATTATGCATCTACAGGAGCATATTATGTTTATGAAGCATTTGTCGAAAATGATTATTCTTATGTGTTTAATATAATTATTTCAGTATTATGTATTGTTACTGTTGTATTAGCATTAACAAATCCAAGATATATGATATCTGCAATCATTTTATTATTAATTGATTCTGCATTTAATTTATCATATACATTTACAGGATCTACATCTGGCTTTAGCTCATTAATATTAACTATTATGCTAATATTTACTGTTGTATTATATAAGAGCTCTTTAAGAGAAGATACTGAATTTACTATTTATAGTTAAAAAGAAAAATGATGGTTGCCCATCATTTTTTTAGTTATAATCAATAAGAATATCAATACATTTCTTTTCTAGAATTGTTCTAGTAATTTCTTCCATTTCCTTTGGTGTATTTTTCTTTAAATTACTCCAATTACATAAAATAGAAGAAAGGATAGATACCTTTAAATCTAATAGATATGGATTATCATATTTATTCATATCATATCTTTTAATACAATCCTTTAATATACTTTCATTTTGAGTATAGATTATATTTATTAAATCTCTATGATATCTCCAATATTCAAAGAAGAATAATAATTGATTAGGCTTATCTACTCTTTCATCTAGATATCTTTTATAAAAATAATCTAGCATAAGCTCTAATACTTCAATTACATTATTAAAATTTCTATAAAATGTTGATCTTGAAATACCGCATTCTTGGCTTATATCAGCAACTGTTACATCTGATAAGGGCTTTGTTAATAAAATACGTCTTAAGCTTTTATAAATTTTTACTTGGCTATCGAATGCTTTTTTGTTAGTTTTGAACTCTTTCATATGGATTATTCTCCTTTCATGTATAAATTATAGCATATGTTTTTTAAACAAACAACGATACAATTATGGGGAATTGTGTTTAGATTTGTCGCATTTTCGAAAGTATTAAAAGATTTAATACATTATGGTATAATAAGTTTAATGAGGTTATGTTTATGATAAATTTCCACAAATTTAATTTCTTAGATTGTAAAAAATTAAAAACATTTCTAGATGAAAAAAATTTATTTTTATATGAATATAATCCATATTGGATTTTCACTAACGCAAGCTTTTATAAGCCTGAAATTTGTTTTGGAAATGAATATGTATTCATAAGATATAATTTACCTGGTACTGGAAAGGTATATTACCCTCCAATAAAGAATCAGGGTGGAAATTTAGAAATGACATTACTTGAAATGGCAGAGGATGCCAATGAATTGGAGATTCCTTTTTATTTAGGTCCTATTCCTGAGGGGGATAGAAGATTATATGAATCCTTATCCTATAGTGTGTTAAAGAATGATAATTTAAGTACCTATATATTTAATATGAGTGAATTATCTAATTTAGCATTAAATAAGAATTATAAAAGTGATATTAAAACATTTAATAAGATGCATAAGGATGTATTCCTAAAGAAGGTAAAAAAGGAAGATTTTACTCAAATTATTGAATTCATTTCTACGATTAGAGATAAGCAGGATGAATTAGAATTCTATCCTAAGATTAATGAGCTAAAGGAATGTATGGATCATTTATATGAGCTTGATTTAATTGGTGTATTATTGTTAGATGAGAAGCAGACCTATGGATTTGCCGTTGGCTCTTTAATGGATAATTGCTTCTATTATCATTTAATGTTTTATGATAGTGAGGTTGTAGGTGCATTACCTATGCTTATTTCAGCACTTGCTAAATATGCTCAGGCATTTTCTAGATTCGCGGCAATGCCTGCTCATAAGGGTAAAAAGGAATTAATTGATTTATATGAATCATTAAAACCATTAAGAATTGAAAATTATAATGGTAATTTCAATGTTTAATATAGAATTCTTCTATATTTTTATGTATAATTGAGTTGTTAGTTATGTGAGGTATAAAAATGGAAAATAAAGATGAAATTGAAAAGCTACATGAGGCTTCATTAAAATTAAATAAGGAAGTAAAGGAAAAGCTAGCTAAGGCAGAGGCTGAGGGTCAAAAGGTACCTGAATCTGTATGGGCTGATGGTATTCCTGATAAGGTAGATGAAAAGGATAAGATTCCACAGGATGAATTAATGTCTATGGCAGTAGACTATATTATGACAAATGTTATTATTCCTAAGGGATTTAAAATTGAGCCAGGCTTCCCTAGACCTCAATATCCAAATATCATTTGTAAAAGAGATGGCTTAAAATATTCAATTGTAATTGTTCCATGCTTATATCCAGCATTCATTACAATTGATGATAAATCAAGATTAGAGTTTGTTAAGACTTGTAAGCAGAATGATTTAATTCCTTTATACGCAGCTGTAGGCTATAGATCTTATGATGAGGAAAGAGCTAAGGCTAGATTATTATTAAGAGGAGATATCTTCATTACAACATTCCCTGGATTCATCGTTTTAGGCGATAAGGAAACTCAAAATTTCGATATTAAAACTACAGAAATGTTCCGTCCATAATAATATATTATTGACTCGAAAAAAGTTGTTGACTTTACATTTTAAATCAAATATAATTATATCGTTGTAACATGCACCACGTAGAAAGGGTCCTAAAATGGATAAAAACCTACCCTAATAGTGTGTCTTAAAAATAATAAGGAGGTAATACGACATGTATGCAATTGTAGAAACAGGTGGAAAGCAAGTTAAGGCTATCGTTGGTGAAGCAATCTATGTTGAGAAGTTAGAGGTTGCTGAAGGCGAAACTTATACTTTCGAAAATGTTTTATTAGTATCAGAGGATGGCAAGGCTGCTAAGGTTGGCGCTCCATATGTTAAGGGTGCTACAGTAACAGCTAAGGTTGAAAAGCATGGCAGAGGTGAGAAGATCGTTATCTTCAAGTATAAGCCAAAGAAGCATTCAGCTAGCAAGAAGGGTCATCGTCAGGCTTACACAAAGTTAGTTATTGAAGCAATCAATGCTTAATAATTATGACTAAAATTAGTATTAAAGAAGTAGATAATAAAATTAATGTAGTAGTTGATGGACATGCAGATTTCAAAAATTTTGGAAAAGATATTGTATGTGCAGGTGTATCTACAGCATTAACAATGACTATAAATGCTCTTGATAATCTTGGTTACAACATTATTGGATTAGAAATGAGCGAGGGATATTCTACATTTACGGTAGAATCAAATGACATCACACGTGCTATTATAAAAACCTTTAAAGAGGTTATGACACAGTTGTCAGAAGAACATCCTAAAAATGTAAAAATTTTCTAAATGGAGGATAATACGATGTTAGTAAGATTAAATTTACAGTTATTCGCATCTAAAAAAGGTGTTGGTTCTACAAAGAACGGTCGTGATTCTGAGGCTAAGCGTCTTGGCGCTAAGGCATCTGACGGTGAAGTAGTATCAGCTGGTTCAATTTTATATCGTCAAAGAGGTACTAGAGTTTTCCCTGGTGCTAACGTTGGTCGTGGTGGAGATGACACTTTATTCGCTAAGGTTGCTGGTACTGTTAAATTCGAGCGTAAGGGTAAGGATAAGAAGCAAGTTTCTGTTTACCCTGTTGAAGCTTAATTAAAAAAATTAGTTATCTTAATGCCCGATTTTTTTGTCGGGCATTTATTTTCTTTATGAAGGGAGGCTTTTATTATGTTTATAGATTTAGCTAAAATTGAAGTTGAAGCTGGTAAGGGCGGAGACGGAATCGTCGCTTATAGAAGAGAGCTTAAGGTTGAACGAGGCGGACCTTATGGTGGAAACGGTGGAAAGGGTGGTTCAGTCATCTTTGTTGGTGATGAAGGACTATCTACATTATTAGATTTAAGATACAATCCAAAAATAAAAGCTGTTCCTGGAGAAAAAGGTAGAAATAAAGGACAATATGGTAAAAATGCCGAGGATACTTATGTAAGAGTACCTGTTGGAACAACAATCTTTGATGAAGAAACTAATAAGGTTATATGTGATATAACTGAGAATAAGCAAGAATTTGTTGTTTGTAAGGGTGGCCGTGGAGGCCGTGGTAACCTAGCATTAGCTAATGGTACATATAAATGTCCTGACTTCTGTGAGAAGGGTGAGCCAGGCGAAAAGAAGACAGTTAGATGTGAGCTTAGAGTTTTAGCTGACTGTGGCTTAGTTGGATTCCCTTCTGTTGGTAAATCAACTTTAATAGCAGCTGTTTCTTCAGCAAGACCAAAGATAGCTGCATATCATTTTACAACTTTAGTTCCAAATTTAGGTATGGTTAGACTTCCTGATGGACGTGACTTTGTTATGGCTGACCTTCCAGGTATCATTGAGGGTGCTCATGAGGGCGCGGGACTAGGTCTACAATTCCTACGTCATATTGAAAGATGTAAGGTAATTGTTCATATCATTGATATGGCATCTGTAGATGGAAGAGATCCATATGAGGATTACCAAATTATAAATAATGAGCTTAAGGAATATAAGATGAATTTATCTAAGCGTCCTATGATTATTGTTGCTAATAAGATGGACGTTGAGGGTGCTAAGGAAAACTTAGCAGAATTTAAGAAGCATGTTGATTTACCTGTTATAGAAATTTCTGCGATGACACATGATAATTTAAATGAATTATTATATAAGATTGCGGACACATTAGAAACTACTGAGGCATTCTCATTATTTGAAGAGGATGAATTAGATGTGGTTGAATATACATTTAAAGAAGAAGAAAAGCCATTTGTCATCGAAAAACAAGATGATGGTGTTTATAATGTAAGTGGAAAGAAAATCGAGAAGATTTTTGCTATGACAGATTTCGATTCAGATATTGCAAGAGCTCGTTTTGCTCGTCAATTAAGAAGCTTTGGCGTTGATGATGAGCTAAGAAAGCTTGGAGTACAAAATGGAGATTTAGTAAGAATCCTAGATTTCGAATTTGAATTTATAGACTAAAAAAATGGTGTTTTGACACCATTTTTTAATATAAATCATTCATTTGTTCCATGTATGAATTATATTCTTCATTACTTAAAATTTCCATTTGGTTAACCTTTAATATATTATTTTCCTTAGCCATATAAACAAAATCGTCTAGGTTTGAAGGAATATAATCAGACATATATACATTTACCATTTTAGCATCCTCAAGCATCTTGGCATAGATTCTATCATGACCACTAATAGCTACATATTCATCATCAATAATGGTAACAGGGATATAAACCTCCTTATCCTCTAAATATTTAGAGATGGAATCTAATCTATCCTTGTTAATAAAGAATTTTGATGGCTGAATAATTTTAATAGGAAGCTTAAATGTAAATGTATCATCAAAGGCTCTATAATATGTTCTATCTTCATTATAGAAGATATTAATATAGCCAAAATATTTTCTAAATTCTTCGATAACCTTATCAACTAATGATAATCTATCGTATTTTATATAGGCTTCATAGCCTCTAATATCAAATTCAAAATAATATCTAATATTATTTTCAACAACTGTAAAGCATTGTCCTAATAGTCTATTTTTAGTAGAATAAACAGTGCTTTCATAATCTCTAATTATTTTCATTTATAACACCCGTAAAAATTATAACAATAACTCTTTATTATTTCAAATTATTGTTTTATAATAGCAAATTGAACGACTGTACGAATTTAGAAAAGGAGGACGATATTGTGATATTTGAAAAGCACATGAGAAAATATTATAAGAAATATTTCGTCTTGTATATAATTGGAATAATCTCCCTAATAGCGGTAGATGTAGCACAGCTATTTATACCTGAATTTTTGGGAGATATTGTAAATATTTTAACAGATAAGCCAGCTGATGCCGCAAGTCAAATTTCAAGAATTATAATCTGGATCATAGCTATCGCGATTATAATGTTTGCTGGTAGAATGCTTTGGAGATTTGCATTATTTAATGCATCTATAAGAATAGAAGCCGGAATGAGACATGAGATGTTTCAAAAGGCTACTAGATTATCTCAAAAATATTATCATGAGAACAAGGTTGGTTCTATAATGTCTTGGTTTACCACAGACCTTGAGCAGATAGAAGAATATTGTGGTTTTGGTACAGTAACAATAGTAGACGCATTCTTCTTAGGCCTACTAGTAATTATTAGAATGGTAAAGCTTGATTGGATTTTATCATTAATAGCATTCGTTCCAATGATTTTAATCGTTGTATGGGGATTCTTAATTGAAAAATATATGTCAATTAAGTGGAGAGAACGTCAGGAGCAGTTTGATAAGCTTTATGATTTTACTCAAGAAACATTCACAGGTATTAGAGTAATTAAGGCATTTGTTAAGGAAACTGCAGAATTACATGCCTTTGCAAAGATTGCTAGAAAGAATAAGGATACAAACGTATCTTTTGCAAGAATATCAGTATTATTTGATGTATTAATTGAATTAATTATCGCAGCTATTATGTCACTAGTATTAGGTGTTGGTGGCTATGTTGTATATAGATTTGCAACTGGTGAGGCTATGATTATATTTAATCATACAGTTGAATTAAATGCAGGTGGATTAGTTGCCTTTATTAGCTATTTTGATACATTGATTTGGCCTTTAATTGCGATGGGCTCAATCGTTGCGATGAGAAGTAGAGCTAAGACATCGTTAAAGAGAGTCGCTGAATTTTTAGATACAGAGGAGGATATTGCTAATGTAGATAATCCTCATGTGTTAAAGGATGTTAAGGGTAAAATTACATTTAAGAATTTAACATTTGCTTATCCAGATGCTAAGGATGTTAATTATTTAAAGAATGTTTCATTTGAAATTGAACCAGGTGAAAAGATTGGTATTATAGGTAAAATTGGTTGTGGTAAGACAACATTAGTTAATTCATTATTAAGACTATATAATGTTCCAAAGGGTTCTATCTTTATTGATGATCATGATCTAATGGAATGTGATATTAAATCAGTAAGAGATGCTATAGGCTATGTTCCTCAGGATAATTTCTTATTTTCTGATAAGATAACAAATAATATAGCATTTAGTGATAGAAAGAAGGACGCAGTAGCTGTTAGAAACGCTGCTAAATTCGCTGATGTTGATGATAATATCATCAATTTCAAAGATGGATATGATACTATCTCAGGAGAAAGAGGAGTAACATTATCAGGTGGACAAAAACAAAGAATTTCTATTGCTAGAGCCTATATTAAGGATGCACCTATTATGATAATGGATGACTCAGTTTCTGCAGTAGATGTAAAAACAGAGGAAACAATTTTAAAGAATATTAGTGAAAAGAGAAATGGTAAGACTACAATAGTTATCGCATCTAGAGTATCTACTGTAGCTCATTTAGATAAGATATTAGTATTAAATAATGGTGAGGTCGAAGCCTTCGATACACCTAAGAATTTATTAAATATTTCTGAAACATATAAAAAGATGGTTTATCTTCAGGAACTAGAAAAAGAAGTTGAAGGAGGTGCTATCTAATGGAAGAAGAGTTATTAAAGCTTAAGGGCGATAAGAAGATTCCAACAAGAATCCTATTAAGACGTACAATGAAATACGTTAAGCCTGAATGGATATCATTTGTTATAGCATTAATCCTTTTAATCGCAAACGTAGTATTAGATTTATATTTACCACTTGTTGTAGAGGATATCACTAATAATGTTACAGGTGCTAGCATTGATTTAGATAGAATAATTAGAATGGCAATTATCTATTTTGTTGTAATGCTAGTAACAATGGGAACATTATATTTAGAATCAATGCTTTTACAGCGTGCTGGTCAAAGAATTATTTATAATTTAAGAATTGATGTATTTACTCATATTGAAAATATGAGCCAGCATCAATTTGATGAAATGCCAGTTGGTTCATTAGTAACAAGAGTTGCTTCATATACACAATCAATGAGTGATTTCTTTACTAATGTAATCGTAAGAGTTATAAAGAATGTTTTATATCTTGCTGGTGTACTTGCAGTAATGTTCTATTTATCAGTAAATATTACCTTATTCATGCTAATCTCAGTTGTATTAGTAGCTGTATCCTCATTCATTTTCTCTAAAGCTGTATCTAAGAGATTTAGAACAGAAAGAAGAGCATTATCTGATTTAAATACTTATTTAAATGAGAATTTATCAGGTATGAAGATTACACAAATCTTTAATCAAGAGGATTATAAGATTAATGAATTTAAGGAAAAGAATGATTTCTTAAGAAAATCTAGATTTAATTCTATAACATGCTTTGCATTATATAGACCATTTATTACATTAGTTTATATTATAAGCGTTGCTGTATGCTTCTATTTAGGCTTTGAATATGGAATGCTTGCAGGTGCTGTAGTTGCATATTATATGTATTTATCTAAATTCTTTAACCCAATTCAGGAGCTAGCTGATGAATTAAATCAAATTCAAAAGGCTTTAACAGCTTCAGAAAGATTATTTAATTTAATGGATGTAATGCCAGAGGTTAGAGATAAGGAAGATGCTATTGATATTGAGCATTTCAATGGTAAGATTGAATTTAAGAATGTATGGTTTGCATATAAGGATGAGGATTGGATTTTAAGAGATGTATCATTTGTTATTAATCCAAAGGAGACATGTGCATTTATTGGTGCGACAGGTGCCGGTAAAACAACAATCCTAGGATTAATAGTTAGAAATTATGAAATCCAAAAGGGTCAAATTCTAATTGATGATGTTGATATTACAAATATCAAATTAAAATCATTAAGAAGAGCTATTGGACAAATGCTTCAGGATGTATTCCTATTCAGTGGTACTATTAGAGAAAATATTACTTTACATGATACCTCATATCCAGATGAAAAGATATTAGATACTTGTAAGTATGTAAATGCTGATTCATTTATTAGTAAGCTTCCTAAGGGATTAGATGAAGAAGTAATTGAGCGTGGTGAGAATTTCTCTCAAGGTCAACGTCAATTATTATCATTTGCGAGAACAGTACTTGCTGATCCTCAAATTCTAATTCTAGATGAGGCAACAGCTAATATCGATACTGAAACAGAGGTATTAATTCAGGAGTCACTTGAAAAGATAAAGAATATAGGAACAATGCTAGTTGTAGCTCATAGATTATCTACTATCCAACATGCAGATCAAATCATAGTTCTTCAGAAGGGTGAAATAGTAGAAAGAGGTAATCACCAGGAGCTTTTGGCTAAGCATGGTCATTACTATAAGCTTTACAAGCTTCAATTTGAAGAAAGATAATAGATTAGGGCACGATTTATCGTGCTTTTCTTTTTTGTGTTATAATATGAAAAAGGAGGTCATTTCATTATGAATAAGATTGATGTAATTAATAATTTTAAAACTAAATATATAAATAACATGAAGCTTTATAGTGATTATAATGATTCTCTTTTTAATGTTATTGAATTTAATTCTTGGAAGAATAATTTAATAAATAGATCTAAATCAATAAGAGAAATGTTTATTGAAAATGAAAAAATAATTCCTGAAATAAAAGAAGTAATTAAAGATTTAGATGATGATAGTGCTAGTCTATTAGTTGATACTATTAAATTATTTAATAAAGAAAATATCCATGATGCCTCTATTATGATTGAAATAATAGATAAGCTTATTGCTTATTATGAATCTAAGGATGAATTAGATTATGATAAATTAATTATGCTAAATACTATAGGTGCATTAGAGGAAATGGAATTCTTTTTAAGAATGGATTCTAATACTAATATAGTTAATCCAAAAGATAAATATTTAAAGGTTTTATCATATAAAGATAATTACGATAAAATTAAAACTATAGATGGAAGAAGAGGAATCTTTTTAGCTTATTATAATTTAATAGGACCTCTTGCTGATTTACTGCCTTCAGAAAGAGAAAATGTAATTAAATATTATAAGGAAGTAAAGAACTTTTATTATAGTGATATAGTGCAGGATAAGGATGATGATATAGATATATTATCAGATGAAATGATTTATATAAATGATACATTCTTATCTAATTTCTCATATTATATTGATAGTCCATTAAGAGATGAATATTTTAAATTAATAGATGAAATGGATAAATCCGATTTAGAAAAGAATCAGATTGAATGTATTAATCTAGCTGTTAAATATATCAATAAAAAGATAGATTTAGAAGAAATGATAGAATCATTAACAAAGCTATTTTTCCATTATATTGGTAAGGGATTAAAATATAATGGTAGAGATAGTAATTTAAATAAATTTTGTAACGCATCTGATATAGCTGATGTAATATTTAATTTATTAAAGAATAATCCATATGATGAAGCTAAAAAATATACATTATTACCTAAAATAGGCTATGCCCTATTTAATTATATTGATAGTATTCCATATAAGGATTACACAAGCTTCTTTGATGATATATGTGCTGATTTATTTGAAAAGCTATTACCATTTTGTGTTACTACAAAATATAAGGATGAGCTTTTAACAATGCTTATTTTAAGGCGTCAGCCTATTACCTATATTCATTCAATTATGGTTAATAAAATAAGTGTAGCTATTACTCAATCCATATTAATGACTAATAGAGATTTATTTAATGATTTAATTGAATTAGGCTATGATAATGATGATAAGATAATAGAATATATATCAAATGCTTCATTCTATCATGATTTAGGTAAATGCTTAACATTAGGTGTTATTAATTTACAAAATAGAAGGTTAACTAATACTGAATTTCAATTCATAAAGATGCATCCAGCTAAAAGTATTGTATTATTAGGTAATGATGAATCATATAAGGAATATTATGATGTAATGCTAGGTCATCATAAAACATATGATGGTAAGGGTGGATATCCTTTAGAATTTGATAATTTAAATTCTAAATATAAATCTGCGATAGATTTAATATCTATATCAGATTCAATAGATGCCGCGACTGATGTTTTGGGTAGAAATTATGCTAATGGTAAAAACTTTTATTCATTATTAGATGAATTAAAGAATGAATCAGGTACTAGATATAATCCTTTTATGGTAGAATGTATTTCAAATGATAATAGTCTAATGGAATATTTAGATCAATTAACAGGTGAAAAAAGAGCTGAAGTATATTATGATGTATATGTTAAGATTTTAAATAATTTAAATAAGTAGTGGAGTATTATGGAAAAGTTAAAATTAAGAATTGATGAAAAATTTGAAACAAAGGAATTAATAAAAAAAGAAATTAACTTAGATTCTGATATAAAGAAGAACTTAGTAACTAAGACATTTAAATCTAGTTCGAAGACTGTCTATTTTTATATGTATGAAGAATACTTTATGAGAACTAATTCTGAGTTAACTGTAACTATCTTTGTGCTTGAAACACCAGATTTTACAGAAATAGAATTAATATCTTCAGGTGGAGGTGTAGGCTTTGCATCTTCAACTTGGGGTAGCGAAAAGACATCACTTAAATATTTTAAGAAGCTATTTCTAAATTTAGGATTTAAAGAAGTAGAATAATTGGCCACATTGTGGCCTTTTGTTTATAATTGAAAGAGAATCTATTTTATGATAAAATAGTTGTAACTTGTTTTTATAAGGGAGGTATCTTAATATGAAGGAATTAATTAGAGAAAAAATTCTTAGAAATTTAGAGGCGAATAGTAGAATTGATTTACATGAATTATCAGTTATGCTAGGGGCGAGTGACGCGGAGGTCGCGAACGAGATTGCCGAAATGGAAAAGGAACATATTATTTGTGGATATACTACCTTAATAAATTGGGATAATACAGATAAAGAAATTGTTACTGCATTAATTGAGGTTAAGGTTACTCCCCAACGTGGTATCGGCTTTGATTCAATTGCTGAAAGAGTTGCAAAATTCCCAGAGGTTACATCTGTATATTTAATGTCTGGTGGTTTTGACTTTATGGTATTAATTGAAGGAAAATCAATGAAGGAGATTGCTAGATTCGTCTTTGATAAATTGTCTACATTAGAGACAGTTAATTCAACTTCAACTCATTTCGTATTAAAGAAATATAAGGATCATGGAGTTGATTTAGTTGAAACTAAGAAGGATGAAAGAATGCTAGTTAGTGCATAAAATGAGAGATTTTGTTAGTAAAAAGGTTAGAGATATCAAGCCTTCAGGTATTAGAAAATTCTTTGATATCGCATCTGAAATTGAGGGTGCTATATCTTTAGGTGTTGGTGAGCCTGATTTTGATACTCCTTGGCATATTAGAGAAGAGGGTATTTATTCCTTAGAAAAGGGAAAAACCTATTATACATCTAATAGTGGTTTAAAGGAGCTAAGACTTGAAATCGCAAAATATAATAAAAGAAAATATAATATCGAATATGATGGATTAAATGAATGTCTAGTTACTGTTGGTGGTAGTGAGGCTATTGATTTAGCAATGAGAGCTATCATTGAACCAGGGGACGAAATCATTATTGTTACTCCATGCTACGTATCATATGAGCCATGCGTTACATTAGCTGGTGGTGTTGTTAAGACTATCGCATTAAAGAATGAGAATGAATTTAGATTAACACCAAAGGAATTAGAGGATGCTATTACAGATAAGAGTAAGGCTGTAATTATTAATTTCCCTAATAATCCAACTGGTGCGATTATGGAAAAGTCTGATTTAGAAAAGATTGCGAAGGTTGTAATTGAGCATGATTTATTAGTAATATCTGATGAAATCTATGCCGATTTATCATATTATGGTAATCATACATCAATCGCATCTTTAGATGGAATGAAGGAAAGAACTATTGTTGTAAATGGATTCTCAAAGGCATTTTCAATGACAGGCTGGAGACTTGGTTATGCTTTAGGCCCATCTGACATCATTAAGCAAATGACTAAGATTCACCAATTCTGCATTATGTGTGCTCCTACAACATCACAATACGCCGCTATTGAAGCTTTAAGAAATGGTGATAATGATGTTGATTTAATGAGAGAATCATATGATGAAAGAAGACGCTATCTTTTAGATAGATTAAATAAAATGGGTCTACCTTGCTTCACTCCAAAGGGTGCATTCTACGTATTCCCAGACATTAGAGGCTTTGACTTATCAAGTGATGATTTCTGTTTAAAGCTTTTGGAAAATGAAAAGGTTGTAGTAGTTCCTGGTAATGCATTTGGTGATTCTGGAGAGGGCTTTGTAAGAATATCTTATGCTTACTCTATTGATGATTTAAGAAATGCATTAGATAGAGTAGAAAAATTCATTAAGACTTTAAAAAAATAATTATAAAATAAGAGCATTTTATGCTCTTTTTATTTTGCGAAAATTTGTACTATAGTGTATAATTTAATATGTTGGTGATTTTATGGAAAAATATGAATTAAATAAATTCATAACTGAATATAGTAAGAAGCTTCTTGATTTATATCAAGCTTTTTCGATTTCTGTAAAAAGAGAAGAATATGATAGCTTATCTAAAGAAATCCAAAAGGATGATTTTTGGAATGACCAAAAGAAGGCTCAGGATACAATTTCCAGATTAAATGCTATCAAGGATTCTATTAACCAATATGATTCATTAGAAAAGAAATTTAATGACATTAAGGATTCTATAGATTTAGCTCTTGTTGATAATGATTTAATGATGATGCTTGAAGATGAAATAGAAACCTTTAAAAAGGAATTAGATGTTAGTGAAAAGAATGCATTATTATGTGGTAAATATGATTTTAATAATTGTATTTTAGAGCTACACCCAGGTGCTGGTGGTACTGAATCAATGGACTGGGCTTTAATGCTATATCGAATGTATTCTAGATATTTTAATTTAAAGGGCTATAAGGAGTCAGTGCTTGAATATCAGGCTGGTAGTGAGGCGGGTATTAAGTCTATTTCGATTGAGGTTACAGGGCCTTATGCCTATGGTAGATTAAAGGGAGAGCGTGGAGTTCATCGTTTAGTTAGAATTTCTCCATTTGATTCATCAAAGGCAAGACATACATCATTTTGTTCTTGTGATGTAACACCAATTATTGATGATAACAATGACATTGAAATTAAGGATGAGGATATTAAAATAGATGTATTCCATTCATCTGGTGCGGGTGGTCAAAGTGTTAATACTACAGATTCAGCTGTAAGAATAACCCATAAGCCAACAGGTATTGTTGTTACATGTCAAAATGAAAGAAGTCAAATAAAGAACAAGGAATTTGCTATGAATGTTTTAAGATCTAAGCTAGCAAATTTGGAAATAAAGAAAAGAGAAGAGGAATTAAATTCTGAGAAGGGCTCTCAAATGAAGATTGATTTTGGTTCTCAAATTAGATCTTATGTTTTTACTCCGTATACATTAGTTAAAGATCACAGAAGTGAGTATTCTGAAAATAATGTAGAATCTGTTATGAACGGGAATTTGGATGGCTTTATAGATGCTTATTTAAAGTTTATTGCAGGTGAAAGAAATGATTAATGATGAAAAAAATTTAACATTAGAAGAATTAAAAAAGCTTAGAATGAAGAAGCTTTTTAAGCAGTATTTATTTGTATCGTTTGGTGTATTATTAGTAGATTTAGGATTCTATTTTTTCCTACAGCCAGCTGATATAGTTATTGGAGGTATGACAGGCTTATCTATTATTTTAAGTAGATATGTACCTGCAACATCATGGTTTACACCATCAGTATTCTTATATTTTGCCAATGGCATATGCTTGATATTAGGTTTGATATTTATAGGTAAGGATTTCTTTTTTAAGACAATCTATGCATCCCTATTATCTCCTACAATTATTCTTTTATTAGAAAAATTTGTTGCTTATGATATTTTCTATAAGTCAATTACAGAAAATAAGATATTAATATGCTTTTTATGTAGTTCACTCTTAACGGGTCTTGGTGTAGGTATAGCAGTAAAGAATAATGGCTCTACAGGTGGAATGGATGTTATTCAAAAGATGATTAGTAAATTCTTTAGAGTTCCTATGTCTATTACTATGTATGTAACTGATATTATCGTTGTATTTGTTGCTGGATTCTTTTTCGCACCATTTAGATTTGATTTAGAATTAACAATTTATGGTATTATAGGTGTTATTGGAGTAGCATATATTGTAGACGTAGTGGCATTATCATTAAAGCCAAGAAGAACTATGTATGTTATTACTAAAAAGCCAGATATTATTAAGGAAGTAATATTTAAGGAATTAGATAGAGGTGTTACTTTATCTGATGTTCAGGGTGGTTATACAGGAGATCACTTAACTATGGTAATTTGTACTATGGATAAGAATGAGTCCTATAGAATGTCTAGCATAATTACAAGTGTTGATCCTAAGGCCTTTACATTTGTTACATCTTGTAAAGAGGTTAAGGGTGAATACGATCATAGAGGATTTTTCTTATGATAATAGAGTCTGTTTCAAAAGCTAAAAAGAAGAATTTATATAATGTAATAATTGAAAAAAAGGTATATGAATTTAATGAGGATATCATTATTGAATTTAACCTATATAAGGGTAAGGAAATAGATGATGAATTATTAAATAAGGCATTATCATCTAATTCAATAAATGATTATTATAATAAGGCATTAAATTATGCTGCTAGATATTTTAAGAATTCTTGTGAAACAAGACAATATTTAATTGATAAGGGATTATCAAATGATTTATCATTTGAAATCGTTAATAAATTAATCGAAAAGGGTATTATAAATGATAGAAATATTATCGAAAATAATATCTTTTCATTAGTCAAAAATGGTAATGGTAAATTATTAATAATAGAAAAGCTAAAACAAAAAAGATTTGATATTAATTTAATTAATGAATGTGTTGATAATATTGATATGGAATTCTATTTTGAATGCTTAAATAAGCTTTATAAAAAGGTTAAAAATAAATATGATAAATATCCTGATTATGTAAGAATAGGTAAGCTAAAAAGTTATTTATATTCTAGAGGATATTCATCTAGTGATATATCTGAATTAAATATTGAATAATAGTCATCATCTATGATGGCTTTTATTATGCTTTTAATCTACATATTTCACGTAAATATAGAATGTATTCTATATCTTTCTTGTTTAATAGTTATACATTTGGTATAATTAATATAACATTTCGATGATTTTTAACATTGGAGGTACAATATGATACGTAACAATATTGACGATAATTTTTTATATTTTTTAAAAAAAGGTGATTGCTTAGATGCATATAAGACATTGGGTTCTCATTTAGTTAAGGATGAATGGGGTAATAATATAGCATGTGAATTTGCATTATATGCTCCTAATGCATTATATGTAGAACTAATTGGTGACTTTAATGGCTTCCAAGAGGGCGTAACTAGAATGGAAAAAATCAATGATGATGGCATTTTCTATTCTTGGCTTGATGGAAATTATGAAGGAAATAGATATAAATATGTAATTATAACTAAAGGTGGTCAAAAGCTATATAAGGCAGATCCATATGCATTTAGAAGTGCATTAAGACCTATCCAGGATTCAATTGTTTATAATATTGATTATCCATATAATTGGAGTGATGGAGAGTGGCAAAAGAATCATACAACTACATATGATAAGCCAACCTTAATTTATGAAATGCACCTTGGCTCTTGGAAGAGAAAGGGTGAAGGTGATAATGACTTTTATAATTACGTAGAAATAGCAAATATGCTATGTGATTATTTAAAGGACTTTGGTTATACTCATGTTGAAATTATGCCAGTATATGAGCATCCATTAGATGCATCTTGGGGTTATCAAGGAACAGGTTATTATGCAATTACTCCAAGATATGGTACTCCACATGATTTTATGAAATTCATCGATATATTACATCAAAATGGTTACGGAGTTATTTTAGACTGGGTACCTGGTCATATTTGTAAGGATTCATTTGGTCTTTATATGTTTGATGGTACTCCACTTTATGAATATCCAAATGAGCAGGATAGAGAAAATCCTGAATGGGGTACTGCAAACCTAGATTTAGGTAAGGGTATTACAAGAAGCTTTTTATATTCAAATGCTTTATTCTTTATGAAGTATTTCCATGTTGATGGCTTTAGAGTAGATGCAGTTTCTAATTTAATTTATTATCTAGGAAACTGTCATAGAGGTACTAATCTTGGTGCTTGTGAATTTATAAAGACTTTATCTAACCTTTTATTCAAGGAAGATGATAGAGTATTATTAATTGCAGAGGATTCAAGTGCATTCCCTAATGTAACAAAGCCTACATCAGATGATGGCTTAGGATTTAATTATAAGTGGGATATGGGATGGATGAATGATACATTAAAATATTTCAAGCTAGACCCTGTTTATAGAAAGTATCATCATAATCAATTAACATTCTCTATGATGTATTTCTATAATGAGCAATTTATGTTACCACTATCTCATGATGAGGTAGTTCATATGAAGGGCTCTTTATTGAATAAGATGCCTGGTGACCAGTGGAAGCAATTCGCTTCATATAGAGCATTAATGGGATATATGATGACTCACCCAGGAAAGAAGCTATTATTTATGGGTAATGAGCTAGCATCATATGATGAATGGCATTATGAAAGTGAATTACCTTGGTTCATTTTAAAATATCCAACTCATGATGCTTCATGGAGATTCATGAAGGAATTAACTAAGCTTTATAGAGCAGAACCTGCATTATGGGAAAGAGATTACCAATTTGATGGATTTAAGTGGATTGATGCTAATAACGGTGATCAATCTATGTTCATATTTGCAAGATTTGCTAAAGACCCTAAGGATCATATCGTTGTAGTAATGAATTTAACTCCAAATAGCTATGATGAATATCGTATTGGCTGTTGTGCAAATTACAATTATGAATATGTTGAAATAATGAATACTGATAGAGATTATTATGGTGGTTCTAATATGATTAATCCAGAGCCTATTAAGGTTGAAAAGAAGCCATTCCATAATCAAAAATATTCAATGAATATTAAGGTTGGTCCTTTATCTGTATTAATGTTTAAGGCTAGACCAAAGAAAAAGACAAAGTAAAACGTTTTAATTATCTTTGTCTAATATTTTAAAATGAAAATATGCTAAACTTAAATATAATTTAAAGTAGGAGGAGATTTATATGAAAAATTATCCATGTTTTAAAGATGTGCAAACATTCAAAAAGGCATTTATTGAGAATGTTGAAGCAAAATTCGCAATCGACTTTGAAGATTCAACTCCTTATCAGAGATATGTAACTTTAGGTAAGATGGTTAGATATAAAATCGCAGCTGATTGGGAAAGAACAAGAAAGTTAACTAGTGAAAAGAAATTAAAAAGAGTTTATTACTTCTCAATGGAATTCCTAATGGGAAGAATGATTACAAATAATTTAATGAATGCTGGTGTTTATGACACAGTTAAAAAGGCATTTGATGAATTAGGTATTGATTTAAATGAAATAGAGCACCAAGAGGCTGATGCTGGTTTAGGTAATGGTGGTTTAGGTAGACTTGCTGCCTGCTTCATGGACTCAGTAGCTTCTTTAGGTTTACCTGTTTATGGTAACTGTATCAGATATAGATATGGTTTCTTTGAGCAAGGTATTAAGAATGGATATCAGGTAGAATATCCTGATAGATGGTTAAAGGACGTTAACGTTTGGGAGATCAGAAAGGATAATAAGGCAATTGATGTTCCTTTCTATGGTTGGATTGATATTTCATCTGTTAATGGTAAGCTTCATGTAAAGCATAGAGATGCTGAATATGTAAAGGCTATACCTTATGATATGCCTATCATTGGTGATGGTAACCATGTTGTTAATACATTAAGATTATGGAGTGCTGAACCAAGTGATAAGAACCAAGGTGCTGAAAGCTATGAGGCACATTCTAAGGTTAGTGAAATTTCATCAATGCTATATCCAAATGATGAAACTGATGAAGGTAAGATTTTAAGATTAAAACAACAATATTTCTTCGTATGTGCTGGTGTTAATTCAATCATCAATTCACATAAGAAGACATATCAAACAGTTAGAAATTTAGCTGATAAGGTTGTATTCCATATCAATGATACTCACCCATCATTAATTGTCGCAGAATTAATGCGTATTTTAGTTGATGAGGAAGGCCTTGAGTGGGATGAGGCTTGGAATATTACAAAGCATTGCTGCGCTTATACAAACCACACAATTTTAGCAGAGGCATTAGAGAAGTGGCCTGTTTATTTATTCCAAAAGCTATTACCAAGAATCTATACTATCGTAGAAGAAATCAATAGAAGATTATTATACGAAATTGAACAAAAATATGGCTATAATTCACCTGAAGCATATCAAATGGCTATCATTAAGGATGGTAGAGTACATATGGCTAATTTAGCTATCCATGGCTCTTTCTCTGTAAATGGTGTTGCCGCATTACATACTGAAATCTTAAAGAATATCGAAATGAAGGTATTTAATGATTTCTATCCTGGTAAGTTTAATAATAAGACAAACGGTATTACACACCGTCGTTGGTTATTACATTCAAATCCAGAATTAGTAGAAATCTTAAATGTTAAGTGTCCTGGCTGGGTAAAGGATCCTGAGGCTTGCTTCCCTCAACTTGAGAAATATGCTGATGACCCTGAGGTTCAAGCAGCTTATGCAAGAATGAAGTCTAAGCGTAAGCAGGAATTAGCTAAGAAGGTTTATAGAACTCAAGGTATTTCACTTGATACTAACTCAATCTTTGATGTTCAGGTAAAGAGATTACATGAATATAAGAGACAGCTAATGAACGCATTACATATTATGTATGTTTACAATAGACTAAAGACAGATCCAGAATTTAAGGCTAATTATTATCCTCATACATTCATTTTTGGTGCTAAATCAGCTCCATCTTATGTGTTTGCTAAGAAGGTAATTAAGCTAATCAATACAATCGCTGATAAGGTTAATAATGATATTGAAACATCTTCATTATTAAAGGTTGTATTTGCTGTAAATTATAATGTTACTTATGCAGAAACAATTATACCAGCAGCAAACGTTTCAGAACAAATTTCAACTGCATCTAAGGAAGCTTCAGGTACATCTAACATGAAGTTTATGATGAATGGTGCTATCACTATTGGTACACTAGATGGTGCTAACGTTGAAATTAAGGATTTCGTTGGTGATGATAATATCGTAATCTTTGGTATGGATGCTAAGGAGGTTACTGATTTATACGCTAATGGTGGCTATAATCCAGAAGAAATTTATGAAAATGACCCAAGAATTCATGAGGTATTAGACCAATTAACTAATGGCTTCTTTGATAAGGTTGATAAGGATGAATTCTTAATGATTAGAGAAAATCTAATTTATCAGGATCATTATTTTGTATTAAGAGATTTTGATTCTTATGTTAAAGCACAAGAAAAGATTAATGAATTATATAAGGATCAAAAGAAGTGGTTACATATGTCCATCTTAAATACTGCTAAATCAGGATTCTTCACAACTGATAGAACAATGAGACAGTATAATGATGATATTTGGCATACAACGCCTCTTGTTATTGAAGATAAGTAAAAAATATTGTAAAATAGGGGAGATTATTCCCCTATTTTTTTGGAGTTGATGATATGCTAGAATTTAAAAATATTGATAAATTTAAAAATGAAGAAGCTAAATTAAAAAATATAACAACAGCTTTATCCTTAATTAGATTAGTTATAGCAGTAGCTGCGTTAGTATTTTTAATTATTGGCTTTTCATATGATTTTAAAATATATGGTTCAATAGGTATTGGAATTATATTAATATTTATCCTTTATAGCTTTTATACGAATAAGTATTATAAAAGATTAGAATCAGTTAAAAATATTATCATTACATATGAAAATCATAATAAAAGAAGAAAAGGCTTATATCATACATTTAAGGATTCTGGCAAGGATTTATTAAATAAGGAGGATTATAAGGAATCTGATTTAGATTTATTTGGTAATCATTCCTTATTCCAATATATTTCATCTGCGAAAACTAAATATGGAAGAAATATGTTAAAGAATGCCCTAACTAAGGGTAGTGAAATAGATTATAGTGATTTATGCTACAAGATGGCAGATAATGAGGATACTATTTTATTAGAATCTACAGTTTCATCATTTGAAGGTAATAAGAATACAGACTATGATTCATTATATGAATCACTAGGTACTAAAATTAAATTATCTATTTTAATGCTATTACCTTGTCTTTCATTTATATCTATGCTTGTATTTATTCCATTTATATTCATTTATAATTTAAACCCTTGGTTTATATTATTATTTATGGGATTAAATATTATTCTATGTAAATTAACATTAGCTAATCCAATTTTCTTGCTTAATTCAGATTCTTATTATAGCTTATGTGAAAAGTATTTAAATATTAAAGAAGTAGTAAATAATGTAAATATCGATGATGAATTATATAATTCATTAAAGAATAAATTTAATGAAAATTATGCTAGTGTTAAAAATACAATGTCTATCCTAAATTTATTAGCTTATAGAAAAAATGTCATTTTTAATATATTAGCTAATGGCTTATTATCATTTGATTTCTTTATTATCATTTTATATAATTTCAAAACTAAAAAGCAGGACGGCTTAAAGGAATTCTTTAAGGCAGAGGGCGAACTAGAGGTAGCTTTATCCTTAGCTAATATTGGTATTGATAATAATGTTTATACAAAGGGTGAAAATAGTAATAATATTAGCGCTACTGATATGTATCATCCACTTGTTAAGAATTGTGTTTCTAATTCAATTAATATTGATGGTGGTATTATTCTAACTGGCTCAAATATGAGTGGAAAAACAACATTTATGAGAACATTAGGTATATGCCAAACACTATTTAATGCTAAGGGATTAATTCCTGCATATATGTATTCATCAAGTGATATTGATATTTTTACTTCACTTAGAGCTAATGATATGCTAAGCGAGGGTATTTCTACATTTTACGCAGAAATATTAAGAATGAAGGATATTAATAACGCAATTAAGGAAAGGAAGAATCTAATTTTAGTAGATGAAATCTTTAAGGGTACTAACGCATCTGAAAGAATTGATGCCTCATTTAAGGTTATTGATAAGCTAAATTCCTATAATCAATTCTTTATTATTTCAACTCATGATTTTGAACTATGTAATGCAAATAATATCCTAAATTATCATTTTAATGAAACATATATTGATGATAAAATTAGCTTTGATTATAAGATAAAAGAAGGAAAGAGTGAAACAAAAAATGCCATCTATTTACTTAAGATGGCAAATATCATAGAGTAGCTTTATAGCTCCTCCATTATCATTATCAAATACTGTTACATAGTCTGCGATTTCTTTTAATTTAGAATCAGCATTTTGCATCGCAACCTTTATATCACATTTTGATATCATATCTATATCATAATAGGAGTCAGACACTCCTATTATTTTTTGGTTTACATATTCATCCTTTAATAGATAATAAGCATCTGATTTAGATACTGAATCTCTAAATATAGATATTACGTCTCTATATCTATCTGATGAAATGATTCTATAATTTAATTCTAATGTTTCTATTTTATTTATAAATTGACTAGCCTTTGTTTTCTTTATTACGAATGTAATTGAAGCTACATCAAATTCTAATTGATTTGATATATAGCTTTCCTTTTTAGGATATAAAAGCTTAATTCTATCATGATATTTAAATATAAATGCTTTTTCATTATATTCACCAAATGCGGTATAAATATAATCATTAAATTCATTTATTAGAGTATTAATAATTATCTTTGGTATTAAGTTAGTAATTGTTTTATTATTAATTAACGCAACACCAGAAGAAGTAGAAACTATATCGATATTTAGCTTATATTTATTTTTAAATTTTTGTAAAGAGTTAAAGCTTGAGCTAGAAACAACACATACATTATTTTCTTCAATAATCTTTTTAAATAAATTAACATCGTTATATTCAATTGTTCCATCACTTCTTATTAATGTTCCATCGAAATCTAAAAGTATAGAATACATTTCCATCACACCTTATTTAGATTATATAAAAAAATCACTCCAAATTCAAGTAAGCGCTTTCTGATTGTGTTAAAAAATATGTAATTTAAGCACTTATAGGCATTATTTAACTTTAAATTTTATAGTATTTATTATATACTATATAATAAGGTGGTGTAGTTTGCATGTATTTATTTAAGGTGCTTTGGGTAATTGAAATAAACTATCAGACTATATTGTCTTTTGTTATAGGCATTATAACTGGTTTTATATTATTAATGCTTATTTATGCAATTATTGTTTTAAATTCATTAAGAGATGTTAAAGTAACTAAAATAGATCCAACTGATACCTTAACTGAAAAAGAAGCTAAGGAAATGATTGAGCAGGCTATTATTGACTTTAAGGATAAAACTAAGAGAGGTAAAAAATCTAAGGGTGACCATTTCAAGGTTTTATGTCAGGACTTAGTTTATGGTATAGCATCTAGATTCTTCCCTAAATCTAAATATCCATTAGCTGAAATTTCTATTAGTGAGGCTATCCTACTATTAGAGTATATTCATAAAAGACTTAATGAGATATTAGATAGAAAGGGTGTAAGAATATTAAAGAAATTTAAAATATCTACAATAATTGATATTTCTATGAATACTAAAAAGGTAACTGAGGCTAAGGTTTTTAAGGTAACTAAAAGAGCTGCCAAGGTTACAGGCGCGGTAACAAAGGTTATAAATGTAATAAATCCTGTTAATCTATTTAGAAAGCTTGTTGTAGAAACAACATTATCAAAGGTAACTAATAAGCTTTATATGATTTCTTTATCAATAGTTGGTGAGGAAGCATTTAAGATTTATTCTAAGGCTGTATTAAAGGAAGAATTAGAAATTGATAGTAATGTAGATGAATTAGTTGATTCATTAAAAGAAGATTTTGAGGATGCTAAGATAGAAGCTTCAGGTGAATTAAATCTAGATAAAAAGGATGAAAACAGAAAATTCAAAACATTAAATTTAGTTATGAATTCAAATAAGGAAAATAGAGTATTACAATATGATCAAACTCAAAAATTTAGAGAATTAAAGAAAGTTGAGGAAGAATAAAATGTTCAAGAAAAAGAAGATGCCAATTGAATATGAAGATGATAAATTTGAGATTTATCAAATGGTTTATCCAAAACCAATAAATGAACAAGGCTTTCAATTCTTAAAGAGTGAGGTTGCCTCTCCTATCTTTGGTTCTAAAATTCCAGATAGAATTTCATATACTGATAATAAGGGAATGGTAGATGCTGATTATAATTACGATTATGTAAGAAATGAAGAATTAAAGCATTCATCTAAGGAAGACATCATTGAAAGATTTGGTTCTGAATATCATGAATTCCAAATTTTAAATAATGAAGAAATTGCTAAAATTGCTGGAACTGATGTTCCTAAACCAGATCCTAAGGTTGAAGAGGTTAATGAGGTTGTTATCGATAGAAAAGAAAAGGTTGATCCATTTGTTACTTCAATTGATGATTTAATGGATGATAATAATGCTCATGAAAAAGAGCCTGATTTAGAAAATACTGAAGAGGAATTCAAGATTAATATTATGGCTGATGATTCAAATGATATTTCTTATAATAGCTTTGATGAATCTATGCCTAAGGTTGAAACTAAGTCTATTCCTTCATTCCTACAAAGTGAGGCTAAGGCTGAAAAACCAGTAGATGATTTCTCATTCTCATTTGATGATGTTGAAGAAAAGAAGGAAGAAATTGCATTTGATGAGATTCCTTCAATGGAAGCGCCTGAAATTCATTTTGAGGCTAGAAATAATGCCCCTGTTGATAGAAATATTACTATTGAAGAGGCAATGAGAAGAGCTGAAAATAATGAATTCCCTAATTTAATGAGCGGAGATGTTGGTTCTAATAGACCTGGATTTGCGATTGAAACTGATGATAAGGATTATGTTGAGCCTGTCATTTTAAGACCACAGCCAAAGCCAGTAGAAAAGCCAGAGCCTGCCTTTGCTCCTAAGCCAAAGGAAGAGGAAAAGAAGTCTCCAATTGTGAAGCCAGCTTTAGCTCCTCAGCCTAAGAAGACTTTAAAGGAGGTTACTGTTACAGGTAACGATTATTCAAATTATTCAGTTCCTTATGATGAAATCTTTAGTAAGTCAACATCAGGTAATGATTCTCATCCTGCATGGCTTGAGGCTAAGGTTGAGGTTATTAATGAAACATTAAAGGAATTTAATATTGGTGGTGAGGTAATTAACTTTATTAAGGGTCCTGCTTTCACATTATATGAAATAATGCTTGAGGCTGGTGTTAACGTAAAGAAGATTAACCAAATCAAGGATAACTTTGCGATGAGACTTGAGGTTAAATCATTACGTATCCTATCACCTATTCCAGGAAAGAATACAGTAGGTATTGAAGCTCCAAATGATAAGGCTGAGCCAGTACCATTTGGTGATATCATCACTGATGAATGGTTACATGATGGTAAGCCACTTAATGTAGCATTAGGTAAGCTTATTGATAACTCGCCTTTATATCAAAACATTTACAACATGCCACATGCCTTAATTGCTGGTGCGACTCAATCAGGTAAGTCAGTTTCATTAAATACAATTTTAATGTCATTATTAATTAAGAATTCACCTGAGGATTTAAAGCTAATTATTGTTGACCCTAAGATGGTTGAATTCACATTATATGAAAATATTCCTCATCTAGCTACACCAATAATTTCTGATTCAATGCTAGCAACAGAGGCCCTACATTGGTGTGTTGAGGAAATGGATAGAAGATATGATGTATTAAGACGCTTTAGAGTAAAGAATGCTGGAGATTATTTACAAAAGAGAAAAGAAGATCCATCAATGCCTCCTTTGCCTTATATCGTAGTTGTAATTGATGAGTTTAATGATTTAGTTATGACATCAGGTGCTGAGGTTCAGGATTATATCGTAAGACTTGCTCAAAAGGCAAGAGCCGCTGGTATGCATGTTATTTTAGCTACACAGCGTCCTACAACAAATGTTATCAATGGTACTATTAAGGCAAACATTCCATGTCGTATTGCCTTTAGAGTAGCTTCATCAATGGACTCAATGGTTATTCTAGACCAGGTTGGCGCAGAAGAATTATTAGGTCGTGGTGATATGCTAATTGTTAATCAGGGTGCTCCTGTTAGAGCACAGGGTGCATATTTGAAGGATGAAGAAATTGAAAGCTTATGTAATTATTTAACTTCAAAATATATGCCAGACTATATCTTCAGTAATGAGGATTTAAAGAAGAGAGTAGCTAAGTCATCTGATTCATTCGGTGGAAAGGGTGGAGATGATATAAGCGAGGATGTCTTATATCAGGTAGCGAAATTCTGTGTTGAGCAGCAGGCTTGCTCAATTAATGCAATTCAACAATCATTCAGCATGGGCTTTAATAAGGCATCTAAGGTTGTTGGTGTATTAGAGGATAGAGGAGTTGTTTCTCCTAAGCAAGGAACAAAGCCTCGTTCAATTTTACTTGATTTAGATGAGGTTGATCAAATGTTTGGTAATGACACTTCGTCAACCTACGAGTTAGAGGATTAGTTTTATGGAACAAAATGATGAAAAGCTAGAAGAAGCTAAGAATAAAAAATTAAAGACTAAGGATAAATTTTTAATTACATATTCCATCTGGTTTTCTGTAATTTTCATCATTTTCCTTTTAACTTTAATTTTCTTTAATAGATTATTAGTATTCGGTAAGATATTTTATAATTACGGTGGAGTTATCCAAATGATTGGGTTATTCCTTTATATCTTATCTTTATTCTTATTGTTAGCTTATTATGGATATACATTTACATTAATAATGATAAAGAGAAATAAGCATGAGGATTGGTATCCTGATGTATCAAATCTATTCACTAAATTAGATTTGCCATCATTTATTTTAAAATGTATTTCAGTTTTATTATTCTTATTCATATTTATGTTTAATCCATGCACAGTATCTGGTGATTCTATGCTTGATACATTCCAGGATCAGGATAAAATAATCGCATCATCATTTACTTCAATTGACCATGATGATGTTATTATCTTTGACGCATCTAATTATTCTAATGCAGAAGCGTTCTATATTAAGAGAGTAGTTGCCCTAGAGGGAGATACAATCTCTTATATCGATGGTAATTTATATGTAAATGATGTAAAGGATGAAAGAGGAAATGTTACTGAAAATGAATATAGATATTTGATGAATTCTGCCTTGACACTTGCAGGATTAGAATCATCAAATGTTGTTGAAGCTGTAACAATTCCAAAGAATAAGATATTAGTATTAGGAGATAATAGAAGATATTCTTATGATTCTAGACGCTATGGTCTAATTGATGAAAGAGATGTTTATGGTGAAGTAATTTTAAGATTCTTCCCATTTGGTAGTTTTAAGTTTTTTTAAAGGTTAGGTATTATTTTTATGAGCGAAGGAAAGGTAATTCAATGGTTCCCTGGCCATATGGCTAAGGCTAGAAGAGAAATAACTGAATCACTTGCTAAGGTAGATGTAATATTTGAGCTATATGATGCTAGAATTCCATTTTCTAGTAAGAACCCTATGGTTGATGAAATAGTTAAAAATAAGCCAAGGGTTGTGCTATTGAATAAGGCAAAAATTGCAGATCCTAAGGTGACAAAGCTTTGGATTGATTATTATGCAAATAAGGGTATTTTAGCATTAGATATTGATTCTATTACTGGTTATAACACTAATAAGATTAATCAATATGCTAAGATGGCTTTAAAGGAATTATTTGAAAAAAGAGAAAAAAGAGGTATCATGAGCAAGACTATTAAGGCTATGATTATTGGTATTCCTAATGTTGGTAAATCAACATTAATCAATAAGCTAGCTAATAGAAAAGCAACACAGGTCGGAGATAAGCCTGGTGTTACTAAATCTCAAACATGGATTAAGGTAACTGAAGATTTATTCTTGCTTGATACTCCTGGTATTTTATGGCCTAAGTTTGAGGACCAGATGGTTGGTGTAAAGCTTGCTATGGCAGGTTCAATAAAGGATGACATTTTAAATTTAGAGGAGATTACCCTAAAATCAATCGAATATATTAAGGATAATTATTCAGCTCTATTAAAGGAAAGATATAAGCTTGATGAATTAAGTGATGTAGCTGAAGAAATATTAGATGACATTTGTAAAAAGAGAGGCTGCCTTTTAAAGGGTGGAGGATATGATTATTCTAGAGCCGCTGTAATGTTTATGAATGATTTAAGAAATACAAGAATCGGGTGTATGAGCTATGAAAAACCAGAATAAGGAAGAAATAAATCTATATAGATATGAAGAAGAGCTATATGATAATGGTTATAAAAATGTTTGTGGCATTGATGAGGCTGGTCGTGGTCCTTTAGCAGGTCCTGTTGTTGTTGCCGCATGTATCATGCCACCATTTTTAAGAATAGATGGTATTAATGATTCTAAGCAATTATCTGAAAAGAAAAGAGAAGAATTATATAAGATAATTGTTAAGGAGGCATTAGCCTATTCAGTAGTATTTATCAATGAAAAGGATATTGATAATTTAAATATCCTAAACGCTACTAAAAAGGGTATGCTTAAATGCTTAGAGGATATTAAGGTTAAGCCTGATTATGTATTAATTGATGCCGTAGAGTTAACTGAATTAAAGGTTGAATCTAAGGCTATTATTCATGGTGATGCCCTATCAGCATCAATTGCCGCTGCCTCAATATTGGCTAAGGTAACAAGAGACCATTATATGGAGGCTATGGATAAGAAATATCCTAATTATGGCTTTGCAAGACATAAGGGCTATGGTACTAAGGCTCATTTAGAGGCCTTAGAAAAATATGGCCCATGTGCTATTCATAGAAAAACATTTACTCCAGTTAATAAATATTTTTCTAAACAATTATCATTAGATTTAGATATAGAGGATAAGGATTAAAGTATTCTATGCTTTTTTCTTAACAGAGAGGTGATTAATATGCCACATATTTCATGGGATGAATATTTTATGGGGGTTGCTGCTTTATCAGCTAAAAGAAGTAAGGACCCAAATACTCAGGTTGGTGCTTGCATCGTAAATGAGGAAAAGAGAATAGTTGGAATTGGCTATAATGGATTCCCACGTGGATGTGAGGATGATGTATTCCCTTGGGGAAAGGGTAATGATGATCCACTTGAAAATAAATATCCATATGTTGTTCACGCAGAGGCCAATTGTATTTTAAATACAACTGCTAAGCTAACTGGTGCGACATTATATGTTACATTATTTCCATGCAATGAATGTGCTAAGCTAATTATTCAATCTGGCATTAAAAAGCTAGTTTATATGGAAGATAAATATAGAAATGAATCTTCTAATATAGCATCACGTAGAATGCTAGACGCAGCTGGTGTTGAATATCGTCAAATGGAGAAAATCGAGGTATTAATTAAGTGCTAGAATCTTTTAAATATTTTATTAAAAGATATAAATTATATATATTTTTAGCATTAGCTATAAATATTCCTATCATTTTAATTTGTACTATTAGAACTAATTATGAAATTATTTCTAAGGGCGATACAGTAGAATTTACATCTGTTGTCGATATTGAAAATGATTATAATGAGGAAGGCTCATTTTCAACTATCTATGTAATGGATATTGAAAAATCAACTCCTTTAATGAATCTAATAGCTAAATATGATAATGAGATGGAAATATCATATATAGAGGAATATGAAAATGTATTATCAGATTTAGAATCCTATTTTGCTGGTAAGCTAATGTATACATCTAGTGTAAACGAGGCTATTATATCTGCCTATACTCTAGCAAAAGAGGATAATACTGATATAAAGCTAGACTATACATTTGATGGTTATTATATTACCTATAGAAATAAGGATTCTGAATATAAAATTGGAGATAATATATTATCTATAAAAAGAGCCTTAAAGGACGAAAATGATAATTATCTATATGATAATAATAGTAATTTAATTTATAGTGATGAATATAAAATTGGAAGTAATGAATATTTAGAATATGTTAAAAGCCCAAGGGTTAATGATATTTGGTATATTCAGGAATCTAATAAGGTAAATAGTGATTATACTGTAAATAAGCTAGATTCCTATAAAACAATAACATTAAAAAAGGGTGATACATTTTCCTTATATCCTATATCTAAGGTTAATTTAGATAATACATCACCTAAGATTAAATTTAATACTAATACAATTGGTGGTCCATCTGGTGGATTACTTCAAACATTATCTATTTATAATAAATTAACTAATTTTGATTATACAAGAGGACTTAAAATAGCAGGTACAGGTACTATCAATTCAACTACCTATAAAATAGGAGCTATTGGTGGTATTAAAGAAAAAATACCAACAGCTATTGATGATGGTGTTGATATTTTCTTTTGTCCTAAGGCAAATTATAATGAAGCTTATCTAAAATATGAATCAATAAAGAATCATGATAGGATGAAGCTTGTAGAAGTAGAAACTTTAATGGACGCTATTAATTATCTTAAGGAGGTATCATTATGACCTTCTTAAAGAATATATTTAGTAAAATTAAGGAAATTAATAATACTAAGGTAGACATTATAGATTATTATTTAGTAGCTATTTCATCATTTATATTTTCACTTATGATAGTAAGTGGACCTATAGCTATTTGTATTAATTTATTAATATTAGTTACTAATTTAAGAATATTTATTTCATTTATATTAGCTATCATCTTTGGTATATTTATGTATTTCCTAGTCTATTTTTATAGTAATAGCTTAACAAAGGGTAGCATAGATGGAATAAAATCTGTTTCATTATTTTTTGGTATTATTGCTATAATTTTTGGTATAATATTTGTGATTATATTAATTTGTGCAGGAGTGTATTAATATGGTTGTTACAGTTATATTATTTTTCTGTCTTGTAATGGCAGATCAGGTATTAAAATTTGTTGTCGAAAGAGTAGCATTAAACGACACATTTGTTTTAATTCCTAATTTCTTAGAATTAAGATTGACATATAATCCTGGTATGGCATGGGGTGCCTTAGGTAATAATACTTTATTATTAACTATCATAAGTGCCGTTGCCACAATAATTTTATGTTATTTCGCAACTAAGAATGATTGGAAGAGAAATAAGGTTGGTGCTATTGCACTTACAATGGCTTTAGCTGGATGTGTTGGTAATTTATTTGATAGAATGATTACTGTATTTGGCTGGAGAGATGGTGTAGTTGATATGATTATCCTTAAGCCATTTGATTGGCTTTGTGAGCTATTACATTTAGGAACAACTATATTTAATTTAGCGGATGTATTTTTAGTATTAGGAATTATAATTTTTGCGATAGATTTTTGTTTCTTCGCAGACAGAAAGAAGAAAAAGTATGACAATAAAAATAGAGAAGGAATTCGAAAATCAGAGAATTGATAAGGCGTTAGCTACTATCACTTCAAAATCAAGAATGAATATATTAAAGCTTATTGAGGATGGAAATATTAAAATTAATAATAATCCTGTAAAGGCTTCATATAAGGTTCAAGAGGGAGATTTAGTAGAATTAATTGAAGAGGAGCCTAAATCACTAGATTTAGAGGCTCAGGATTTAAATTTAAACATTGTATATGAGGATGAATATGTGGCTGTTATAAATAAGCCAAAGGGAATGGTAGTTCATCCTGGTGCGGGTAATTGGGATAATACATTAGTAAATGGATTATTATATGAATTATCTGATTTAAGTGGTATTAATGGAGTTGTAAGACCTGGTATCGTTCATAGAATCGATAAGGATACAACAGGCTTATTAATGATTGCTAAAAATGATTTAGCAGCCGAAAGCCTAATGGAACAGCTAAAGAATCATGAATGTAAAAGAACCTATCATGCATTAGTATATGGTGTTATTAACGAGAATAAGGGAAGAATTAACGCACCTATCGGAAGAGATCCAGACGACAGAAAGAAAATGGCTGTTGTTAAGGATGGTAAGAATGCAATTACTAACTTCACAGTACTAAAAAGATTTAAGGATTTTACATATATTGAATGTAGACTTGAAACTGGTAGAACTCATCAAATTAGAGTTCATTTGGAATATATAGGTCATCCACTAGTTGGAGATAAGTCTTATGGTAGAAGAAAGGTTATTGGTGATTTAGGACAATTCCTACATGCTAAAACAATAGGCTTTAAGCATCCAAAGACTGGTGAGTGGATGGAGTTTGATTCAGAGCTTCCAGATTATTTTAAAGAATTTATGAATAACCTAGAATAAGAAATAGGAGGGGATAAGATGAAAAAGAAATTATTAAAATCATTCATTTTAACTATGCCCCTCCTTTTTGCTTTAAGTGCTTGTGAGGAAAAGCCAGCAGAAAATATAGAGAATAAGGATGAAATTAATGTAGTAACTAAATATAATGTTACATTTGATTCTGATGGTGGAAATAATGTTGATTCACAGGAATTAGAAGAAAATGGATTAGTTACTAAGCCAGCTAATCCAACTAAAAATAAATATACATTCCTAGGCTGGTATTTAAATGATGAGTTATTTGATTTTAATACTAAAATTAATTCAAATATTACATTAAAGGCTAAATGGAGAAGTAATTCTACAGTAACATTAAATAGATTGGATTCAGATGTAACATATGATGTTGAAACTAATTTTAATGCTAATTATTTTGATCAACCATCAAATGTATTTAGTAAGGATTTAGCTAGATTTTCATTTAATATGTCTGCGATAAACTTAGGTGATGATAGGGTATATAATTTCTTTGATGCCTTAGATTTTGACAATATCTTTTTAATTAAGCAAAGTGATGATTCATATCAGGGTGTATCCTATTCATTTGCTCATAAAAAAATAGGCAATGATGATTTAGTTGCCGTAAGTATTAGAGGAATGAGATATTATGAGGAATGGGCTGGCAACTTTGATATGGGTAAGGAAGGTAATCATAAGAATTTTGATGCGTGTGCTCATATAGTATATGACTCATTAAAGGAGTATATGAAATCATATCCTTCTAGTACAAAAATACTAATTTCAGGCTATTCTAGAAGTGCGGCTATTTCTGATATAGTTGCCGATATGATAATGAAGGATACTAATCAATTTGTAGAAGATGATAATTTATATGTATATACCTTTGAAGCACCAAAGGGATTAGATATAAATAACGCAGTTGCTTATCCTAATGTATTTAATATTATTAATAGTGCTGATTTAGTAACATATTTACCAATGGAAGAATTTGGCTTTTCTAGATGTGGTATTGATATCGATATTTATAATTCAAATGCTTCTGCGATAGTAAAAGAATTTGATAAGAATTTTGATTTAGCAGAATTTAAAACATATTGGGGTAATGATATTAAAAAGGATACTGATTTACCAAAGGCTGTAATTAAGAATTTAATTAGCTATAGAGCTAATACAAGCTCTGAGTCTTATCAAGAGGATCAATATTATGAAATATATACTAGAGAAAAATTTGATGAGAATCTTTCTCCTACAGTCCAATATTTATTTAATTTTGTTTTTGATACTAATACAGAAACATTAAATAAAATGTTCAAGGGAATGATGGATTTATTTGGTGATAATTTGCTTGGGGCTATCAATACATTTACTGATGGTGAAGAATTACATGATTTCGTAGCTAAATATTTAGATGAGGATAATATTTCATATAATGATGAAGAGCTAAGAGAGGCATCAAATAAGCTAGTTGGAATCCTAGAAAGAAATACATCATTATTAATGTTTGCTTATATTAATTCATCTAATTTAGGTAGAATGGGAATGATGCATTCTCCAATTATTGAATATATTTTATTGGATTATTATTTAAATAATAACTAATTAGGTACACATAAAATTTTGTGTACCTTTCATTCGTTTTTTCTAATTATTATGATAAAATTTATTTAAATTGCCAATAAAATTATTATTTTATTTGTTTAAAGGATGTGAGGAAATGAGCTTAGATGAAATTATAGAAGAACTAAGAGTATGTAATTATTCTCATTTTGATCAATTTTATAATGAAACTAAGAAAACTGTTTTCTTCTCAATCGCATCAATTGTTAAGGATGATTCAATAATTGATGATTTAATGCAGGATACCTATGTTAAGTTCTTAGAAAATATTTCTAAATATCAAAATAAAACTAACATCAAGGCATTCATATCAACTATTGCTCATAATATAGCAATAAATCACTACAATAGAGAAAAGAAACTAGTTCACGATGAGGAATTATTTAATTACATTCCTGATGAAAAGAAGGAATCTAAATCTTATGGTGAAATTAGAGTAATGGAATTATTAAATGATTTAGATGATGTTGCTAAAGAGATAGTTGTTCAACATGTTATTAATGAGCTTAAATTTAAAGAGATTGCAAAGATTGTAGATAAACCATTAGGTACAGTCCTTTGGATTTATAATAAAGCAATGAAGGATTTAAAAAGAAAGGTGGAGGATGATAATGAAGAACGTTAAGCAAATGATAAAGAAATTATCAGATACGCAAGATATTCATGACGTTTCTAACGATGTTTTAAAGAATGTCGATATGAATAAGGTTAGAAATCAAGTAATCGTTAAAACACCAGAGCCTAAGAGAATTATATTATTCTCTAACCTAATATCAGCCTTTGCCGCTGCTATGCTTGTAGTATTAGTTGTTGTATTAGTTAATAGTAATAGTAAGCCTGAGAATAATAACCCTATTGATAATCCAATAGTAGATAACAATACTGGTGATAATAATACAGCATTACCTGAAGCTAATTTTGAGGATAATTTATTAATGTTTTCTCAATATCTAGAAAGCATGCAAAATCAAGAAGCCTACAATATGATTAATGTTGTTCCATCATTTGGTAAATTCACATTTAATGAAGTAACATTAAGTGATGATAAGAAAATGACTGATTCTGAAATGGAAGCCTTAGCATCTGATTTAAATTCTCAAATTTATAATATTGAAGAAATGTTGGGCTTAACTTCAGTACAATGTAAAATAGAAGAAAATCAGGCTTATGGTATTGATGAAAGTAAGTATAAGGATTATGAAAATGTAATTACAGTTGATGGTCCATTATCTTCATATAAATTATATTTTAATGAGAAGAACATTACTGAAAAGAATGTTGGTAAGACTAATTTTAAATCTAAATCAAATATTTATGGTGTAATTGATTCTATTAATTCATTAGTTTCATTTGAAGGTCATAAGGAATATAAGAATGGAGAAACAACTTATTCAACTTTAATAGAATTAGAAGGATATACTATTGAGGTTATAGAGGTGTTTGGTAAGGATGCTAATGAATTTACTTATAATGTTTATAAGGATAGTGAATTAGCAAAGCAAATCTATGTTAAGCAAAAGCTTGATGATGATAGAAATGTTAGAGCCTTAGAATTTAAAAATCAATATACAACTATTAATGTTGAAAAGAAGAATGTAAGTGGTGATTCAAAAGTTACATTTAAGGTTGATTCTAGAAATGGTGAAACTTTAACAGTGCATAAAACTGAGACAAATTATACTTACAAGTTTGGAAATGGAAAAGAAATAGTGTATAATAAATAAAGAAGTGGTATCTCACTTCTTTATTTTAATTTATGAGGAGACTAACTATTAGAAGTCAAGACTAAATTTAAAGAATTAATTAAATGAAAAAAAGAGGAATTAAAGCGTAGTTCCCCTTACCCCAAAGACTTCTAATAAAAGCCTATGTATTATTTTAAAAGATTTGAATTAAAATC
>JAFSJY010000018.1 GCA_017449215.1 Acholeplasmatales bacterium
AAGCAATATTAAATTGTCATAGTAGTACATAAATGTAGTACATAAAATAAAGACTAAAAATAGCACGCATGAGCAAATGACGGCCCTATTACGTGCTATTTTTTATTTCGATATCTAATATTTAGGCAAACTCCGGTTATATCATTATCTAAAAAGAAAAAAAAGGAGTGTATATAATATACACTCCAATTTCATACTTATAGCACATAATTATGCTGTTTTTTATTCAACATTATTTTGAGTTAAGATTTTCTTTAATAATATGTTAACTAATAATTATTGTTTCTTTGCTTCAAGAACGAAAGAAATTTCATCAACAACTGAATCATCTAACTTAGATGCCTTAGATTGGAACTCTTCTAAGTAATCATCAAGTTTATCCTTAACACTAGGATTATTAGCTAAGAACTCAGTAGTTACATCAGCACCACCTTGACCATGTTCCATAATTGTATAACTATTGTCTTTGTCTGAATAAATTACATCATATTGTTCAGAATCCTTTGTAATAGTTTGTGTACCAGAGATAGGTGACGCAATCACATTATTTGTTGTATATAAATATAATCTCTTATCCTTTATATTATGACGATAATTAGTTAAATCTAAATCACCCTTAACACTAAACTCTAAAGCAAGACCACTAATTGAATATCCATTAACATAAGTACCATAAATTGAATCAACAGTACGTGAAACTAAACCATTATATAATACTATATTCTTTTCCTTATCGATTGTTAAATCGAATTTAGACATTGTACCAATCTTACCTTCATCGTAATTATATACGTCAAGTTCAGAATTATATTGCTCTAATTGTGATTCTGTTAAAGTTAAATCATATAACTTATTAGCTTCTTGAGCATCAGTAACTTCCTTAATTAAGGCTGCCTTAGCTTCAGCATTTGTAGCGTATGTAATTTCAACTTTAGTTTCCTTATCTAATTGGCCATAGGAATTGTTGCCAGTATATTCAGAAACAATCTTCTTATTTTCTTCATCAAATGTGATTTTTAAATCAACAGCATTAGAATTCTTATAATCATAATCAACTACTTTTTGCTTATTTTCATCAATCTTATATCCTGTTTTATCAGTTGTTTTTGAGAATTCTAATGATTTAGCAGCTTCATCAAGTACGATGTTAATATTACTTACTTTATTAGTTTTTTCTGAAACAGTTGTTTCATCAATATTTAAAGTATAAACAGCCTTCTTATCTTTAATTTCCTTAGTAATTGTTGCTACAACATCATTAGAATAATTATCAGCTGTTCTTGTAGTTGTTTGATCTAATTCATATCCATTTTCAATAGCCTTAACAGATAATGATTTTGCACTTACTGGAGCTAAATTAGCATCCTTTGCAGGATATTCATCATATTCATTTAAGCTATATGCAAATAATTCATCCTCAGTATTGAACTTTAATTCAATTACTTCGTAATGTTGGTTAATTGCAAGATTCCCGTCTACATATGTACTTACTTTTTTACCTGGCTTAACAAAAGTGATACTGTTATTTGTTACATCAAGAGAATAATCAATGTTTTCTGTAGTTAAATTATTGTAATAAGCATTGAATGAGAAGCCATCAGCTGCAGTATTTGCATATGTTAATGAAACCATTTTAACAAACTCTTCTTCGTTTTGCTTATTAGTAACATAAGCACCATAGTAAGCATCGAAAATTGTTCCAGATTCATTATTTTCATAAGAAACTGAACCAACCTTTTCATATACAGGCTCACCATTATTACTTACTGGGGCACCCTTATCATCTAGTTTCATTGTTTGAATTTCTGCTTCAAGGCTTGTTTCAGTTCTAGTAATATATGCCTTATACATATCCATAACATTTAATACTGACTTTGTTTCATCATCAGCATCAGCTAAATATGTAACATATGCCATTGGCATAACCTTATTACCAATGAAATTTCTAATTAATACTTCATTATCAGCTGCAACACCTAAAGAACCCTTATAATAATCTAATGCTTCAGCATCTGCATCACCACTAGACATATCAGCACCATAAAGTGCTACAAATTCGCCATTTGCATATGATAAATAAGCAAACATCGGATTAACTTTAATTTCCTCACTTGAATCTTCAGGAATATCAATCATAGGGAAATTAACCTTTGTTGCGAATGTACCTTCAAGTAATGCGTATGATAAGTTGAAATCAAGATATGGAGCATAATCACTGATATAAGAAATTGGCATTTCAGAATATTTCTCAATCATCTTACTTAAATCAATGTTCTTACCTGTTGTAGCTAAAGCTTGTTGTAATAATCCAAGTACACTACCTAACTTACCAGTTGTTACCATTGCGACGATATCCTTAGCCTCAAGAGGTGCCTCATCAGTTGAATAAGCAGCTGCTAAGAATTCAGCAATAGTCTTATTCTTGTTATCATCTAATACCTTTGCTAATAGATCATTATCAACAGATAATTCAATTGCCATTGTATCCTTTATATCTAAATAAATGAAGCCCATTGGATAAGCAGCATGAATTGTAGTTAAATCAGTCTTATCCTCAACTTGTTTTGAATAGATAATGAATGGTGCAGCTAATGATAATAAAGTAGCACCTGCATCAATATCTGAAGTCTGCTTATCTACTTCTCCCTTAACGTCAGCTAAGATGGCAGGAACGTCAATTACCTCAACACCATTTTCACTCTTTACCTTGCCTGATAAATATGTTAAAACCTTACCCTTAACTAGATCAGCCTTTTCTGCTAGTGGTAAAGCAGATTCTAAAATATTACCATCAAATACAAAATCTTTGATAGATGATGCTATTAACTTTTCGATAACATTTTCACCATAAGAATCTAAATCCTTAAAAGTATGAGAAATCTTATTTGTAGATGTACTAGTTAAAGTTTGAAGTCCTGCAACAATTGAAGCATATTCAGTTTCATCATATTCACCATCAAATGACTTACCATAAATCTTTGTTGCATCATCTAATGTAACAATATAATTACCATTTGACTCATATGTCTTAGAAGGTGCTTGGTCAGTAGTCTTATCATATTCATAGTCTTTAGAACTTGTAGTGATATTAACGTAGCTATTTTCACCAGTATAATCGTTTACCAATTTCTGTAAATATTCTTCAATATTAAAATTGTTTAAAGCTGTTAAAGCCTCACTTAATGTTAAAGGCTTCTCCTCTGGATCTACTGGTTTAACTGGATCAACCTCTTTTTCCTTTTCTTCTGCTGGTGTTTCTTCAGCTGGCTTGCCTTCTACATCATCGCCACATGCAGCTAATGCTAGCATAGATGATGCTAAAACACCTGTCATAAATATTCTTTTTAATTTCATATTTATTTTTCCTCCTTTTTAACCTTATATATTATAATTCCATTCAAGAGAAATATCAAACACAATCGAATTCAAAGTTCAATTTACTTTACATTTCTCTAAAACAACGGCACACTCCATAAAAAAACGGCTCGTTAAGAGCCACTTCGATATTAATCAATCTCTAAAATCTTGATCTCAACGTCTTTACCATTTTCAGTAGTCATATATACTGTATCTCCAGCCTTATGACCAATAACAGCCTTAGCTAAAGGAGATTCAGCTGAAATCTTACCTTCAAATGGATTAGACTCAGAACCTGATACTAAATATTCTGCAGTTTCCTTTAAAGCAACATATTTAACCTTAATACGAGTTGCTTGAATAATCTTTACATGCTTTAATGTTTCTTCTAATTCAGCGATTGCTGCTTCGTTCTTGCTTTGAGCATCTCTTGCTGAAGAATAGTCAGCATTTTCACTTAAGTCACCTTGTGCTCTTGCTTCAGAGATAGCTGTTAAAATTCTGTCTCTTTCAGTATTCTTTCTCCATTCAAGTTCTTTTTCTAGTTCTTCTTTACGCTTTGCTGTAATTTCAACAACCTTAACATCTGCCATTTTAATACCCTCCAAAACAATACTCTATAATTATATACAAACTACTTATAAAAATCAAGCAATTAATATAAATCTGAATACTTAGTTTTTCTTAAATTTGATTGTGTTTTTTTATAATTTGGAAATACCTTTTCTAATATATTATAGAATTTATCTCCATGACCACTTACATAGAAATGAGCATATTCATGATAGATAACAGACAATATGTAATTAAGCTTATATTTAGCTAAATTAGTACTTAGAATAATTAATCTTTGCCTCTTCATACATTCACCATAATATGATTTAACATTCTTAAAATCAAAATTGACATTAAAATCTATTTTTAAATCTCTTTTAATACCTTCGTTATATTTATTTAAAATATCCTTTAATACCATTTTGTAATATTCATCAACGATATATTTTATATATCTATCATTTTCATTTTTAGTATAAATTTTAAATATCATATTTGAATCATCAATTAATACATTATTAAATGATTCATGTATAATTTCTAATTTATATTCTTTTCCTAAAAGATGAATTACTTCCTTTGATTTAGTATGTGAACCATCTAAATGAGTTATTAAAAATCTTCTATGCTTATAAAGCATTTGATATAATTCTTCCTCATTTATTGTCATACCAATTCTTAATTCTAAATTATCATCATCTATTATTTTTACTGAATAACCATTTCTTCTTGTATAGATTATTTTAATATTTATATCCTTATTTAAAAAATCTAAATACATGATTATTCACCTAATCTTAATAAATCATACGGCTTTAAATGATGCTTACATTTAAATTTAACCATTTGAAGTGGATGTCTTGCCGCATCTAATACATTACCATCTAAATCATAGATTTCCTCAATTTGAATATTGAATGTTTTTTCTGGTGTAAATACCTCAATAATTGAATTAGGCTCAAAATAATTTCTTTGTTCTACAATAAGCATTTCGTTATCTTCATCATAATCCTTAACAATACCTATAAATTCTTTAGTTGGTACTGTTAAATTTAAATCATATAATTGCTCATTTATAGTAGGATCACCATTTAAGAATCCAATAGATGTTAATCTATTTTCACCCTTTTTAATTTGGTTAATATATTTATTAATATCCTCTACCTTACCAGTTTGTTCATATTCATCTATTAGATGTCTATATGCATTTACTACTGTAGCTATATAATTAATAGATTTCATTCTACCTTCAATCTTAAATGAATCAACACCAATATCCATTAACTTTGTTATATATGGAATAGCACATAAATCCTTTGATGACATTGCAAAATAATCACCATCAGGATTATATTTATTTCCATCCTTAACTAAATCATAGCACCATCTACAAGAATGAGCACAGCCACCACGGTTGGCATCTCTATTTGTCATATTATTAGATAGCATACATCTTCCTGAATATGATACACACATACCACCATGGATAAATGCTTCTATATCTATATTAGAATTCTTTTTTACTTCTCTAATTTCATCTATATTTAATTCTCTTGCAAGTACTGCTCTATCCATTCCTAAAGATTCATATAAAGCTACTGCGGACTGATTTGCTGTAGATGCTTGTGTAGATACATGGGCTTCCATCTTAGTATATTTCTTTACTAGCTTTAGAATATGTAAAGATGATGCGATAATACAATCTACACCAGCATTTTCTAATTCCTTTAAATATTCTAAGATACCATCAGTATCTAAATTATGCATAACAATATTACATGTTACATGGATTTTAGCTCCATTCTTATGAGCAAAATCACAGGCTTCCTTAATATCATCAATTGTAAAATTAGATGCTCTAGATCTAAGTGAAAATTTTAATCCACCAATAAATACAGCATCAGCACCATATAAAATAGCTACCTTTAGCTTTTCTAAATCTCCAGCTGGAGCTAATAATTCAAATTTAGACATTCTTTAGCTCCTCCTTTTGATATACTGAATCCTTATAGAAGAATCCATCTTGATACTCTAATCCAAGATTATTTAATAAATCACTTAATTCATTTAAATTACCATTATTTTTAATTGCATCAAAATATGCTTTAGCTACTATATTCTTTGAATTATTATCTAAGAATGCTGTTTCTAAATAAGCAAAATCAATAAATGATAATTCATTTAATTTATCAATTAGATTAATATTATATGATCTATAAATTACAGTACATTCTTCATTTTCATTTATAGGTAAATAATCTTGTCTTGTAGATTCCTTTAAATAAGCATCTACATGTGGATATTTATCATTATTCTTTGTTTCATATAAGCTAATTAAATGACGTCTTGAATAAAACATTAATCTTCTACCGAATACCTGATAAAAAATAGATTTATTTGTTTTTTCATAAATTAGCTTTAAATCATTTAATGTAATCTCACTTGATACACCACAAGATAAAACTCCTAATGATGAATATTCATTAAAATCTAAATAATTAGTAATCATTGTTTCAGGATTATATATTATTCTATTTTCTATACCTAATTTAATAGCTTCATTTAAAGCTCCTAAATCAGATATATAGAATAAGATATTTGTATTTAAATATTCCTTATAAACACTAATTACCTTTTCTATATCAGATGGATGCATAATACGATTGATATTTAAGATAATATTTTTATTATATTTGTTTAATAAATCTACTGCCTTCTTTACATCAATATCCTTATAATAAACAGATAAATGTGGTACAGCAACTAAAGCATAATCAATATAATCATGCATATTTTCTATATCTTCAATTGTATATATACTTGTTACTAATCTCACTATCAATCACATCCTTTAATACTTAAATCCAGGAATCGCTCCTGGATTTATTTAAAATCTAAATTGGCCTTTACCCTTACCCTTGCCCTTATGTGCCTTAGGCTGAGCAATACCAGAATAATTACCGTTTTTCATTTGTTGTTGCATACGCTTAGCGTCTGTTTCATTCATATTCTTCATTTGCTTCATAGTCTTCTTTGTTTGTTCAAGCATTTGTCTTAGCTTATTAATTTCTTGAATTGAACGACCAGAACCCTTAGCAATTCTATCACGACGCTTAAAATCCTTATCTATTAATTCGGGATGCTTTCTTTCCTCCTCAGTCATTGAGAAGATAATACATTCAATCTTATTTAATGCATTATCATCTACCTGAGATGCAGCCTGCTTTAATTGACCCATACCTGGAATGAATCCTAATAGTTTAGAAATAGATCCCATTCTTTTAATCATCTTAAATTGCTTTAATAAATCATTATAGTTATAGGAGTCAGACATCATTCTTTCTCCCATAGACTTCATTTCATCCTCATCGATATTTTCTGTTACTGTATCGATTAAAGATAAAACGTCACCCATACCTAAAATTCTATCTGCTAATCTATCAGGATAGAATATTTCCATAGCGTCTAGCTTTTCACCAGTAGACATAATCTTAATAGGGATACCTGTCATTTCCTTAATTGATAAGGCAGCACCACCTCTTGTATCACCATCAAGCTTTGTAAGAATGATACCTGTAATAGCTAGCTTAGCATGGAAGGCTAACGCTACATTTACAGCATCCTGACCAGCCATGGCATCTACTGTTAATAATATTTCATCTGGCTTTGCAATCTCTCTAATATTTTCTAGCTCTTGCATTAGATTTTCATCAATTTGTAATCTACCTGCTGTATCGATAAATATTAAATCATTGCCATTTTCCTTAGCGAATTTTAAACCCTCAGTAACAATCTTTTCAGCTGATACCTTAGTTCCCATTTCAAATACAGGAACATTAATAGACTTACCTAATGTAACTAGCTGATCAACAGCGGCTGGTCTATAAATATCGGCAGCGATTAATAAAGGATTCTTCTTTAATTTCTTTCTATAAAATAATGCCATCTTACCAACAGCGGTTGTCTTACCAGCACCCTGTAAACCTACAGCCATAACTACTGTAGTACCATGCTCCTTGATATTTAAATCAACAGCCTCATCACCTAAGATTTTCTTAAGCTCTTCTCTAACTATCTTAACAACCTGCTGACCTGGGTTTAAGCCCTTCATTATCTTTTCACCTAGGGCTTGTTCCTTAATGTTAGCTAAGAATTTTTTTACAACCTTATAGTTAACATCTGCCTCTAATAATGAAAGTCTAACCTCTCTTAGCATTTCATCTATATCATTTTCATTTAGCTTACCCTTACCTGTAATTCTTCTTAATCCCATTTGTAAGCGTGAGCTTAAACTATCAAATGCCATAATGCTACTCCTTTAAAATACTAATAATATTTTCCTTAATCTCTGAATCTATATTCATTGATTGAATCTTTTCTATTTTTTCATTTAATTTTACTGCCTCTTCAATTTCAAGAAGTGTATTTACAGTTCTTTTAATTTGATCAAAAACAGCATTTCTAGATACATTATTATTTTCAGCAATCTCTGCTAAGGATAAATCCATAAAATAATAATCCTCAAAATAATTCTTTTGCTTCTCTGTTAATAAATTACTATAAAGGTCATAAAGACCACATATTAGCTCTCTATCCTTTTCCATTATTTTTCTTCCTCAAAGAAATCTGCAAATAATCCATATAGGTATTGTTCAATATCAAATACCTCTAAATCATCTACACCCTCACCAAGGCCAACATACTTAATAGGAATACCAAGCTCATGTCTTATAGCAAGTACGATACCACCCTTAGATGTACCATCAAGCTTAGTTAAAATAACACCTGATACATCAGTAGCTTCCTTAAATGCCTTAGCTTGGCTCATACCATTTTGACCTGTAGTTGCATCTATTACTAATAATGTTTCATGTGGTGCTTCAGGTAATTCCTTTTGTAATACTCTCTTCATCTTAGAAAGTTCATTCATTAGATTAACCTTATTTTGTAATCTTCCTGCAGTATCACAAAGTAGAATATCGTAATTTTCCTTCTTTGCCTTAATAATGGCATCATACATAACAGATGATGGATCACTACCATCTGGCTTAGTTACAATATCAACACCAACTCTATTAGCCCATACATCAAGCTGAGCTATCGCACCAGCTCTAAATGTATCTCCAGCTGCAAGTAATACCTTCTTACCCTCATTCTTATATTGGTTAGCTATTTTAGCAATTGATGTTGTTTTACCAACACCATTAACACCAACAAATAGAATAACAGTTAATCCATTCTTATTTAGCTTAAGGTTAGCATTAACAACCTCACCATTTAAGTAAATTTCAAACATTTTATCCATTATGATTTCTTGTAAGTCTAATGGATTCTTAATGCCTCTATTCTTAACCTCATCCTTTAAGCCATCAATAAAGTCTAATACAGTATCAACACCAATATCAGACATAATAAAAATTTCTTCTAATTTATCAAATAAATCATCATTAATAGAATCAGATTTTTCTAATATTTCCTTTAGAGTTGATAAGGCACCCTCACGTGTCTTATGAAGACCCATTTTATATTTTTCTTTTTTCTTTTTGTCTTTTTTTCTAAATAAATCAAAGAAACCCATAATCATAGCTCCTTAAAAAATACATATATTTGCTTATACATTATAACATAATGTAATCAAAAATCAAAAAGGAAAACCAGCACATTTCTGTACTGGCTAAAATAAACTATTTTTTGTTAACTAAAGCATTATATTCTTCTATTGTGATAATGTTTTTACATCTAGGATAATTATCACAAGCATAGAATTTATTACCCTTATTAGCACCTCTAGTTGCTAATCTTTCTACAATATGACCCTTATTACACTTAGGACATACTATATCACTAGTTACTACCTCTTTAGCTTCTTCCTTTTTATCGCAAGATACGCTACATAATAAATTGCCGTTCGCATCCTTAACCATGAATTTACCACACTTAGGGCAAAGCTCATTTGTAGGCTCACCATTTAAGATGCACTTACATTTAGGGAAGTTATCACAGGCATAGAATTTATTTCCCTTATTCTTTCCTCTTGTTGCCACTCTTTCAACGATGTTACCCTTACCACATACTGGACATTGGATAAAGCTCTTTGGAGCCTGGCTACAGTTTTTGCTACAATAAGGATTACCATTTGAATCCTTTAGCATTATAGAACCACAAAGTGGACATTCCTCATTTAATGGCTCATCAGAGAATGTTGTCTTACACTTAGGATAATTACCACAGGCATAGAAAACATTTCCCTTATTCTTTCCTGTTTTAACTATTCTCTTTACAATATTACTCTTACCACATTCAGGACATAATACACCAGTATCATCATCTGAATTATCACTCTTTTGAATATAGTTACAAGATGGATAATTAGAACAGCTTATGAATTCACCATATTTACCATTTCTAATTACAAGTGGATGACCACACTTTGGACATAATAAGTCAGTCGCAATTGGATATTTACCATCCATATGTTCCTTAGCATAATCTAATAATGGTTCAAAGTTATCATAGAATTCTTGTAATTCCTCTAACTTAGCCTTTTCACCCTTAGCAATCTTATCTAGGTCTGTTTCCATATTAGCAGTGTATTTAACATTAACAATTCCTGAGAAGAATTCTGTTAGCTTATCAGTTGTTAACATACCCTGCTCAGTAGGTACTAAGAATTTATTATCTAAATATACATAGTTTCTATCCTTTAATGTAAAGATAGTCTGAGCATAGGTAGATGGACGACCAATACCTAATTCCTCCATATCCTTAATTAAGGCAGCTTCTGTATATCTCTTCTTAGGTTCAGTAACCTTATCTAATATTTCAATCTTATCAGCATCAAAGGAATCACCTACATTTAGCTTAGGTAATTTATTATCCTTATCATCTTCATCTCTCTTATATACCTTTAAATAACCATCAAATTGTAATAAAGAACCATTCATAGTCCATGTTGAATCAGTATTAGCTAAATCAACTCTAGTTGATTCATATACTGAATTAGACATTAGAGATGCTAATGTTCTATTATAAATTAATTTATATAATTTATATTCATCACTTGTTAAATAAGGCTTTAAAGATTCAGGAGTTCTCTTAATAGATGTAGGTCTAATACCTTCATGAGCATCCTGAGCTCCCTTTTGACTCTTAAGCTTTAGCTTACCAACATAATTAGAACCATAATTATCATTAATATATTCTAAAACATCCTTAACGAATGAATCAGCAAGTCTAGTAGAATCTGTTCTCATGTAAGTAATTAAACCTACAGTTTCACTACCGATATTCTTACCTTCATATAATGACTGTGCAGTATTCATTGTTCTTGTAGGAGCAAATCCAAGCTTTATATTTGCGTCCTGTTGCATTGTAGATGTTGTATATGTTGGGTTAGAAGATTTAGAAACATTCTTCTTTTCAATGTTTGTAACAGTGAAAGGTCCTAGCTTTCTTTCTAATTCCTCTAATGTACTTCTATTAAAGATTCTATTCTTAGAATCAATCTTTACACCATTTAATGTATTTAATTTAATCTTATTGCCCTTATATTCTCCTTCAATCTCATAATAATTGACTGGAATAAAGGCTTTAATTTCTTTTTCTAGATTAACAATTAATAATAAAGCTACAGATTGAACTCTACCAGCAGATGGAGATGAAATCTTCTTTCTTAATAAAGTAGATAATGAGAATCCTAGAATTCTATCTATCATTCTTCTTGTTTCCTGAGAATCTACCATCTTAATATCAATCTTATGAGGATTCTCTAAAGCTTCCTTAACAGCAGTTTTAGTAATCTCATGGAATTCTACTCTATTTAAATCATCAAAATTTAATCCTAAAGTTCTAGCTAAATGATAAGCAATAGCCTCACCCTCACGGTCGGGGTCGGTTGCTAGATAAACCTGATGTCCAGCACATTCCTTTTTTAAATACTCAACAAGTTTTTGTTTATCATCACTAATTTTATATGTAGGAATGAATCCATTCTCAATATCAATACCTAATCCGTTCTTACCCTTAGTGGCAAGATCACATATATGTCCTTTAGAGGATAAAACAGTGTATCCTGGTCCAAGATATGTTCCTATTGTCTTTGACTTTGAAGGAGACTCAACAATAATTACCTTGTTCATTTTACAGCACCCCTCTTTCGTAAACATATAATAGGGCATAAAAATTCTAATGTCAAGACTAAAAAATTGAGAAAAATTTTATATATATTATATATATTATATAGATAATTTTTTTCGATTTCTTTTTTATCCATTAGAAAAAAGGCCCATAAAAATGTGCTAATCTTGTTAAATAGAGTCGAATTCGACCTCTTTATCGGCAAAATATAAATAAAAATCAGGAGTAATAATCGTGTTATATTTTGCCGATAACTATTATTATGCCGATAATTTAATATCTTAAAGCATTTTCAAATTCTTTAATTAATTTATTCTTTGTATTATAATTTTTATGGTGATAAATATGAAAACAGAGCTTTTAAGTCCTGCCGGAAGTCTTACTTGCTTCTACCAGGCATTATATAATGGTGCGGATGCTATTTATTTAGGTGTAGATAGATTTGGAGCGAGAGCTTACGCAAAGAATTTTACATTAGATGAATTAAAGGTAGCATTAACATATGCTCATTCATTAGGTAAGAAAATCTATGTTACTGTTAATACTATAATTAAAGAAAATGAGCTAGATGATGCCAAAGCTTATGTTAATGAATTATATAAGCTTGGTGTTGATGGCTTAATTCTTGCAGATTTTGCTTTAATAAATTATGTAAACAAATATTTAAAGCCTATGGAATGCCATATATCAACTCAAGCTGGTATAAAGGATTTAATGGATGTTAAATTCTTTGAAAATTTAAAGGTTGATAGATGTGTTATAGCAAGAGAGGTTTCAATAGATGAAATAAAGCATATTAAAGAAAATTCTAATATGCCACTTGAAGTTTTCTCCTATGGTGCTTTATGTGTATCCTATAGTGGAGGTTGTCTTTTTTCATCACTTCTATCCTTAAGATCAGGTAACCGTGGTAGATGTAGTCAAAACTGTAGACGTGAATATAAGCTATTTAAAAATGATGAATTAGTTGATAAGGGATTTATTCTATCAATGAAAGATTTAAATACATATCCTAATTTAAAAAGATTAGCTGATTTAAATATCGATTCATTAAAAATTGAAGGTAGAATGAAATCAGAAGATTATGTTAAGCTTGTTACTCAGGAATTTAGAAATAAGCTAGATGATTTTAATTATAATTCTAATAAATTAGATACAGTATTTCATAGAGCTTATACTAAGGGCTTCTTATTTAATGAAGATAAGGCTAATATAGTTGATGTTAATAAGAAATCTAATGAGGGTGCCTATATTGGTAATATCGTTAAATATGATTCTAATTTTACTTTAATTAAATTAAATAGAACATTAAATGTAGGAGATAGAATTAGAATAGATTCTAAGCCTAATCCATATTATTTCACTATTGATAAAATCTATAATTTAAATAAAAAGGAAATTAAATCATCTAATGGTGAATGCTACATTAAAATATATGAAAAATTAGAAAATGATTTAAAGATATATAAGATGATTGATTCTTCTATTGATTTAACAATAGATGAAAAGAATAAATTACCAATCACAATTGATGTATATGGATCATTAAATGAAAAATTATTATTAACATGTAATATTGATAATAAATATTTTGAAAGCTATTCAGATATGAATTTAAATTCAGCTAAAACAAAAGGTATTGATTACAATACCCTATATAAGCAAATATCTAAATTAAATGATACTCCATATTATTTATCTGATTTAAATAATTATTTAGATGAAAATTTATTTATTACTATTTCTGAAATAAATAATACTAGAAGAAAATTAATAGAACAAATTAATGCATATTTCTTAAATGAAAGAAAACTAAATTCCATTAATGAATCATTTGATAATAAGATTGTTAATTATAATAATAAATTAAAATTAACTGCTTCTTGTATCTATGAATGGCAATATGATTTATTAAAGGAATTAGGAATAGATGAAATATATTATGATAATTACATTCCTTATGTAAATGCTAAATATAAGGATATAAATGATGAGTATATTTTAGCTGGTAATTATGGTGCAATAAATTATTATAAGGATAAAAAGATAATAGCTGATTATAGCTTTAATGCTATTAATAGTGAAGCTATTAAGGATTTAGTAGATAATGGTTGTAGTGTAGTTACATTATCTCTTGAATGTGATAATCAATTAATTAAAGAAATATATGATTCATATAAAAAGAAATTTAATGAAATACCACCTTTAGAAATTATTACATATGGTCATCAAAATTTAATGACAATGAAATATTGTCCATTAAAAAGATATGGTGAATGTGGCAAATGTAGAAATAATAATAAATATACTTTAAAGGATGAGTATGGTGAATTCTATTTATATAATGTTGATTGTATAAATCATATTATTAATGGTAAACCATTAAATCTAATTGATGATTTAAATGAAATAACAAAATATACAAATAGAATTAGATTGCAATTCACAATTGAATCAAAGGAAGAAATTATTAGAATTGTAAATAATTATAAAGAAAAGATTAATGGTTCTTCTAAAAAATATTTTGATTCTAAAAATGAAACTAGAGGATATTTTAAGAGACCTATATTATAGAGACGACATTATCGTCTCTTTTTCTTCTACAATTTATAAATTATTCAAATTATTTTTTAATAATTCTCAAATGCAATATTTCTACATTTTTTCTCAAAAAAATATAGTATTTTGTGTTAATTATTCCTTCATAATGAATCAAAAACATAAAATTTTATAAAAATGGCTTAACTAAGGTATTTTTTATCAAAAATTCGTTATTTACAAGCACTTTTCTATATGTATAATTATGCTTGTAGGAAGTGA
>JAFSJY010000019.1 GCA_017449215.1 Acholeplasmatales bacterium
ATTTTGAAACATCAGAATATAGATTCACTAATGAATTATTAACAATCATAAATGATAATAACATTATTTATAAAATGATATAAGGGAATCATCCACTGGATAATTCCCCTATTTGTAAACTTTATTATTGCAATTTAGCTTATATACAATTAAACTAGTATGTAGCTTTCTTACTTCTTAAATTCTTTTTTATGTATTTAAATGTATATTTTTTATCATTTTCGACATACATATTTAATAATTCTATTATTTTATTCTTAGTATCTTCATGTAATGGCTCATGCTTAGATGAAACATTTAAAAAATAATCTAGAGCCATTTTTCTTTCATAATTCTTTCTATTATAATTTTCAGATGCGGCTATTCTATCACAGATACTTTCTGCTAAATATCTATCAGGCATTTTAACTGGCTCATAAAGGCCTGATTCCTTATTAATATCTACCCAATATTCACCATGATGCTTATTTCTACCCTTATGGTGCATCCAAGCTAGGCTATATCCATTTACATCTCTTTCCTTTGAATGAGGTGATTTAGTGCCTAAATAATATTTAGCGCCACTAAAGAATTCAGTAATTCCATATTTAGATAAATCATGTGCTAATCCTTGCTTATATAAACCACATCTAAAACAATATCTTAATACCTTATGTCTATGTCTTGTTATAGTTATAAAATGCTTAATTGGATGAATCATATTAACTCCTATAAACTCTTAATAATCTCATCTATTTTGTTATATTCATAATCAAAAATTCTTTTAAATAAAATGTTATTATTCTTTTTATAAACAATAATATAATCACCATCATCAGTATTTACAATATAGACATCATTATATTTTTCTGCCTTATAGTAGGAATTATAGTAATTACTATAATATGTAAATGGTTTATTTAAATCATTAATAGATATTACCTTTATCTTATCAGATAAAATAAATACTAAATCATCAATCATATCAAGTACATTTATTTCATAGTTTTCAGCTAACAATACCTTTTTATTATTATCCTTAAAATATAAATCATTCTTTTCATCCTTACCAATAATATAATTATCATTTTCAAAGAATGGATTTAATTTAGAATCATCGATATTATTACTTGGATTTTCAAATTTATTAGGATCTAATCTTTTAATAACCTGTGCAGGATTTCCAGCAACTACTGTATTAGGCTCAACATCGTGAGTTACAACAGAGCCAGCACCAACAACTGAGTTTTCACCAATTGTTACACCAGGTAAAATAATCGCACCTGCACCAACCCAAACATTCTTACATAATCTTACAGGCTTCATTACTAAGATATCTCTATCATAATAATCATGATTGTTTGTAATAATTGTTACATTATAGGCAATTCTTACACCATCTTCAATATAAACATCTGTACCAATGGCAGCCTTAAAATAACAATTAATTAATACATTATTACCAATATGTAAATAATCTGAAATACTAACTAATAAAGGAGTTCTAATCCTACAATTAGTACCCATATCAGGGAATAGCTCTCTTAATATCGGCTCTCTATCACTACCTGGCTTTAGATTATTTAATTCATATAAAAGCCTTTCAGTTTTAGCTATTTTATTTTTTCTATCTTCAGATTTTTGTTTTACATCTAATCTAGTTTCTTCCATAAATACCTCCTAAATTAGCAAAAACCGCTAACAAGTAGCGGCTATTAATTATCTTTTAGATAATTCCTCAAATACATCTTCCCAATCAACGCCCTTATAAGCCATTTCAACAGAAAGATGATAAATTAAATCAGCGATTTCACCAACGATTTCCTGTTTATTACCATCCTTACATGCAATAACAGTTTCAGTAGCTTCCTCTCCAACCTTCTTTAAAATCTTATTTTCACCCTTATTAATTAAATAATTAGTATAAGATCCTTCGACAGGATTTTTAATTCTATCCTTGATAGTAGCTTCTAGATTAACTAATTCATTATTAGAAACTTCTTCCTTTTTTCTATTTGTGATAAATAAATTTTCTTCTTCTAAATCTCTATAGAAGCATACTGCATTACCAGTATGGCAAGAAATTCCATTTACCTGCTCAACCTGGAATAATAATGCATCTCCATCACAATCAATTGAGGCACCCTTTAAATATTGGAAATTACCAGATTCCTCACCTTTTTTCCAAAGCTTTTGTCTTGATCTAGAATAATAAGTCATTTCCTTAGTATTTAAAGTTATCTCTAAGGCTTCCTTATTCATATAAGCAACCATTCTAACCTTTTTAGCATGGTAATCCTGAATAACGCAGCATACTAAGCCATTATCATCAAATTTGACAGCTTTAATAAATTCTTCCTTTGTCATAATCTAACACTTACTCCTTTTTTCTTTAAATACTCTTTTAAATCCTTAATTTCAATTTCCTTATAATGGAAAAGTGACGCAGCCAAACCAGCACTCGCATTAGCTTTAGTAAATGCATCATAAAAATCATCCATAGAACCAGCTCCGCCTGATGCGATTACTGGAATATTAACTGCATCAGAAACTTGTTTAGTAAGCTTTAGCTCATAGCCCTTTTTAACACCATCTGTATCCATAGATGTTAATAGGATTTCACCAGCTCCTAATTTTTCTACTTCTTTAGCCCACTCAACAGCGTTCTTTCCTGTTGGAATTCTTCCACCATGTATATAAACCTCATAGAATTCTCCATTCCATTTAGCATCTATCGCAACTACAATACATTGGCTACCATATTTTTTAGCACCCTCTGTAATTAATTCTGGTGTTTTTACAGCGGCTGAATTAATAGATACCTTATCCGCACCTGCCATTAGGATATTATGAATATCCTCAATAGTATTAATTCCACCACCTACAGTTAAAGGTATAAATACCTTTTTAGCTGTATTCTTTACTACATCTATAATTATTCCACGCTTTTCATGAGATGCAGTTATATCTAAAAATACAACCTCATCAGCGCCACTTTTAGAATAGCCCTCAGCTATTTCTACAGGGTCACCAGCATCTCTAAGTCCTAAGAAATTAACTCCCTTAACAACTCTTCCTTCTTTAACATCAAGGCATGGAATTATTCTTTTACATAGCATAATAATTCTCTCCTTTATTTAGAAAATTTATTAATAGCTTCCTTTAAATCAATATTTCCATTATAAATTGATTTACCTAAAATGATACCCTCGCATCCAATCTCTTCAGCAATTTTAATATCATCTAATGATTTAGCACCACCAGAGGCAACGATATCTAAGCCTGTTTCTACCATTTTTTTAGTAGATTCAACACTAATACCAGTTAATGTACCATCTTTTGCTATATCAGTAAAAATAATAGTTTTAACACCTATATTTTTTAGCTTTTGAGCAAAATCAGTAGCTTCAATATTAGATGTATTTAACCATCCATGAGTTGCAACCATCATATTCTTACAATCAATTCCAACTACTATTTTATCACTACCATATTTATCGATAGCTTGTTTTACAAAATCTAAATTTAAGGCGCTAGAACCTAATATTACTCTTTTAATACCAATTGAAAGTAAAACATCAATTTGCTCTAATGATCTAATTCCACCACCAAGCTCAGCATCAATACCAGTAGATAGGATCGCCTTAACAGCCTCTAAATTCTTAAAGCCTCCATCCTTAGCACCATCTAAGTCAACAAGATGTAGGAATGTAGCGCCAGCTTCCTTCCACTTTAATGCCTGTGCTTTAGGATCACCATAATCTGTAACCTGATTATAATCACCCTTAAATAATCTAACTGCTTTACCCTCATGTAAATCAATTGCTGGATATAATTTCATTATAATTCTCCAAAATTTTTCAATATTTTTAAACCAACCTCACCTGATTTTTCAGGATGAAATTGAGTAGCGAATAAATTGCCCTTTTGAACAGCACATGTATATTTAACATTTGCATATTCTGTATAAGCAATTGTATCCTCTTCATTCTTAGTAACATAATATGAATGAACGAAATAAAAATCTTTTCCATCAATACCCTTAAGTAATGGATTTTCCTTTGTTACATGAACCTGATTCCATCCCATTTGAGGAATTTTAAATTCTCCATTATTAGAATCAAATTTAACTACCTCACCCTTAAGGATTCCAAGTCCATCATGAATACCATATTCATAATCCTTTTCAAATAGCATTTGCATACCAACACAAATACCTAAAATAGGTGTATTCTTCTTAATTAATTCAGCTATTACCTTATCAAAGCCATACTTCTTAAATGTATCAATAGCATCCTTAAATGCACCAACACCAGGTAGGATTACCTTATCAGCATTTAATATTTCATTTATATCACTAGTAATATGAGATTCAAATCCTAGATAATCAAAAGCATTCTTAACGCTTCCTAGATTACCTATACCATAATCCATAATAGCAATCATATTAAATAACTCCCTTAGTTGATAAGCTTCCCTTTAGCTTAGGATTAACATCAATAGCCTCTCTAATACATCTAGCTAATGACTTAAACATAGCCTCAATAATATGATGTGCATTTTCTCCTCTTAAAATAACAAAGTGTAAATTCATCTTTGCATTATCAGCAAAGCTTCTAAAGAATTCATCTGTTGTTTCAGTCTCAAAATCACCACATTTAGGAGTATCAAATTTAGCATTTGATTCATAATAGCTTCTACCACATAAATCAATTGCACATAATACTAATGCATCATCCATAGCCATTGTAAATGATGCATATCTATTAATACCATCCTTTGATGTTAATGCCTTATTAAATGCATCACCAAGCACAATACCACAATCCTCAACAGAATGATGTGTATCTACATGTAAATCACCCTTACATGTTAAATCAATATCCATAAATGAGTGCTTAGCTAATGTATTAAGCATATGATCAAAAAAACCAATTCCAGAATTTAAGTTAGCCTTACCCTCACCATCAAGATTTAATTTTACTTGAATGTCAGTTTCTTTAGTTTTTCTATTAACCTCTGATTTACGCATTTTTGATCACCTCTAATAATTTATTATTTTCTTCCTTAGAGCCTATAGTAATTCTATAAACTCCACTTTTAAATTTTCTAATATATATCTTATTATTTAATAATAAGTCATTATATTTATCATCCATTAAAACATAAATGAAATTAGCCTCTGATTCATATACATTAAAGCCTAATTTCTTTAAATCTTTATATACTCTATCTCTTTCAGATTTAATTTCATCAATTTGATTTTTATATGAATCAAAATTAGAAATAGCTATTTTCGCAGCTAGCTGAGAAAATGTAGTAACACTATAAGGCGCCTTAACAGCATTTATCATATCAATGTTGTCTCTATTTGATATTGCATAGCCACATCTAATAGATGGTAATGCCATTGCCTTAGAGAATGTTTTGAATGTAATAACATTATCATATTCTAATGCAATCCTACAATAATCATTTTTAGCAAAATCAATATATGCTAAATCTAGTGCGATTAAAGCATCTGTTGATTCAATGATTCTTCTTACATCTTTTTCTTCAATATATTGTCCAGTTGGATTATTTGGTGTACAGATTAATACAAGCTTAGGATTATGCTCCTTAATCTTTTCAATCATTGTATCAACACTAAAAATCATATTAGAATCACCATAAACTGGTATATAATTTCCACCTACTAATTCAGTAAATACCTGATACATTGAAAATGATGGTGAAAAGCCAAGTACAGTATCACCTGGTTCTAATACACATCTAAATACAACATCTAATAATTCATCAGAACCAACACCACATGTAATACATTCTGGGTCAATTCCATAATGAGCACCAATAGCCTTATTTAATTCAACCTCATCCATATCCGGATATCTATTAAATTCAATTTCATTAACTGCCTTTTTAATTTCTTCTTTAACATTTAAAGGTGGCTCATAAGGAGATTCATTAGCATTTAAAATAATGCCATCAGTAATTAATCCTGAATGATATGGTACCATTTTAGAAAAGCTTTTCTTCATGTACTTCATATTAATTCTCCCTTCTGATACATGCAGATAAGGCATGCATCTCAAGGCTTTCTTCCTTAGCAAATGTATCTACATCATCTAATAGCTTTAGTGCTGTATCCTTGCTAAATTCAATTAAAGAAGTCTTCTTAATAAAATCATCTACACCAAGTGGTGAGAAATATCTTGCAGTACCACATGTAGGTAATACATGGTTAGGTCCTGCCATATAATCACCATATGATTCAGCAGTAAAGTGACCAATAAAGATGGCACCAGCATTATGAATCTTATCTACATAACTTCTTGCATTATCAACTGCAATTTCTAAATGCTCAGGAGCTAATCTATTTGTATATTTAATAGCCTCATCAATATCCTTACATACAACAATCTTAGAATATGTTGTTAATGATGAATCTAAGATTTGTTGTCTCTTTGAAGTGTTATAGAATTTAATAACATTTTCTTTAACTGCTTCTGCAGTCTTTTCATCAGTTACAAATAAAGTAGATGATGCGATAGGGTCATGCTCTGCTTGAGCAAGTAAATCAGCAGCCACAAAATCAGGATGTGATGTCTTATCAGCAATTACACAAACCTCACTAGGTCCTGCAATTGAATCAATACCACAAAGACCATATACCTCTCTTTTTGCTAACGCAACAAAGATATTACCAGGTCCTACAATCTTATCTACTCTTTCAATAGTCTTAGTACCATATGCTAAAGCGGCAATTGCTTGTGCACCACCAATTGTATATAGGTGATCTACCTCACATACATATGCAGCAGCAAGTACAAGTGGATTAATATATCCCTTAACTGCAGGTGTAGTCATAATAACCTCATTAACACCAGCAACCTTGGCAGGTAGGATATTCATTAATACACTTGATGGATATGCAGCTCTTCCACCAGGTACATATACACCAACTCTATTAAGTGGTGTTATCTTTTGACCAAGCTTTGCACCAATAGAGTCAGTATATTCCCATGTTTCTCTCTTTTGATGCTCGTGATAAGAATAAATTCTTTCTTTACTTCTTAATAAAACTCTTTTGATATCACTATTAAGGCTATCGAATGCGGCCTTTTGAGTTTTCTTTGACACTTCCATAGTATCAATAGAAAAATCAGGATTATCAAATTTCTTTGTATATTTTTCTAGCGCTTCATCACCATTTAGGGCAACATCATTTACAATTGCCTTAACTGTATCTGAATATTCTCCAGAATTAAGTGATCCTCTTTTATTTAAAACGCTGAAATATTCTTCAATATCTTTCTTATCACGTATAATCTCGATCATATTATTTTACTCCTTTACTAATTTTTCAAAACCTTTAATTATTTCAGAAATCTCTTCATATTTAGTCTTTAGACTAGCATTATTAGCTACTAGTCTAGCAGATAAATCATGAATTACTTCCTTTACCTCTAGTCCATTTTCCTTTAATGTTCTTCCTGATTCAACTATATCAACAATAACATCACTTAAACCAGAAACAGGACCTAATTCAACTGAACCATTTAATTTAATGATTGTTGTATTTTGGTCAATTGAATCAAAATATTCTTTAGCAATATGAGGATATTTTGTAGCTACCCTTAAATTACTAATATATTTATATTTATCTCCATCAGATACCTTACCACATACACACATACGGCATTTTCCAAATCCTAAATCCAATACCTGTGTAATATCTCTATTTTCTTCTAATACAGTATCCTTACCAACAACACCTAAATCAGCAACACCTGAATCTACGAATGTTGGTACATCTGATGGCTTTGCTAAATAGAATCTATAATTACCTGCTTCAACAACTAATCTTCTATCATCATCCTCAATTGTTAAATCACATAATTCAAGCTTTCTTAGCATATCTAAAATCTTATCAGCTAATCTACCCTTAGAAAGTGCAAATGTTAACATATTATGCTACCTCCTTTAAAGTATAATCATTTTCTGTATAAGTAATTACCTTAGTAAATCCATGATCCTTAGCATATTCCATTGCCTTAGCTAAATCATCTAATACTACAAGTGAAACTATTACACCTTCACTTCTTAGCTTTTCATTACCCTTAATTACTCTAGTAAATAGCTTACCGCCTTGGTAAGCTAAATATTTTTCCTTCTTAATATCAATTAGGTTATTACTTAATACATATGAAGATAAAACATCAATATCTAAACCAAATCCACAGTTAGGTAAATCTTTTCCATATTCCTTAAATAAAGTATTACATCTACCACCTGAAACTACTTCCTTAGTTACATTATCAACAAATATTTTAAATATAATACCTGTATAATATTCTGCATATGAATAGATAGAGAAATCAAAGATAATGCTCTTAACATCTAAGGCCTCTAATTCTAAATAGATATTCTTTAGATAGTCTAAAACCTTATATGATTTAGTACCCTCTAATCTCTTCATAAGCTTTTCAATATAGCTTAGTTTTCCACCTCTCATCATTAAATCAATAATGAATGATGCTTTATCACTATCTAAATTATTGCTTAAGATTTCTCTTAAAGTAATATAGTCCTTATTTTGAATTGAATTATAAATATCCTCTTGGATTTCCTTATTAATCTTAAAATCCTCACATAAGGTTTCTAAGAATAAAGATGAACCAATATTAATAGTAAACTTCTTACAATTACAATTTAATAAAGCCTTATTAGCTAAATATATTACAGATACATCTGATTCCATAGAATCCTCACCAATTAATTCCACACCAGCCTGTAAGAACTGGTGGTTCTTTCCTTGGTAAAGTCTAGGATATCTATATGTATCCTGAGAATAACAATATTTTAATGTTCCTGGCTTTAATGAATTGTTTGTAGATACAAATCTAGCAACAGATGATGTCATATCATTTCTTAATGATAACACCTCACCCTGTCTATTGATTAGGTTATATAAATCTGGCTTTTGAGAGCCACCTAATGAATAAACATCTAAATATTCTAAGCCTGGAGTTTTAATCATTTCGTATCCAAATGATGTAAAGGTATTTAATACGATATTCTCTACTTCCTTAGTAACTATGATAGTATCGCCATAAACATCCTTAAATCCATCTGATACATGAAGCTTATAATTCTTCATTTCAATCACTCCCTTCTATTATTTTAAAAAATAATAGTTATTTTATTCTAACATAAATCGAAATAAAATACCATAAAAGACTGAAATTATCGAAAGTTAATTTTAAATTTATTAAATTTATATA
>JAFSJY010000020.1 GCA_017449215.1 Acholeplasmatales bacterium
AAAATAACATAATATATTGATAAATCTATAAGCGCAGATTTGCTATCCTGTTTATTCTTAAAATCAAATATATGCATCCACATTCTAAAATAAATAGGACCAGGCATTAATGAACTAGTCAATAGTTTGTAGACATTAAAAAAACTATTTAATTGAATGATAGCTCTGTTCTATATTGAACAGGGCTTTTATATTGTAAAGAATAAGCTAGTCTATCGTTGTTGTAATAATTTATGTATTCTTTAACTGTTTTATGAACATCATCAGTTTTATATAAATTAAAGTCAATAGCCATTTCCTCTTTAATCCAACCATTTAAGGCTTCAATGATTGGATTATCAGTTGGAGTTCCTGCTCGACTCATAGAACGTTTAATGCTATAATCTTTGTGGGTATTGGCGAATACCGCTGAGGAGTATATAATACCTTGATCAGAGTGAACAATCGTTTCAAGGTCTTTATACCCTCTTTTTATTTTAGCTTTTAATAACTTTTTTAGAGCTCTAATATGATTGGCAGGATTACAACCATGCTTACCATCAGCTAAATCATATGCTACTATCTCATTATTAAAAACATCGATATATAATGTTAAATCGTATTGCTTATTGTGATTATAGAAGATAGTTGTATCTGTAACTATTATTTCAAATGGTCTAGAAGTATTCCAATTATTCCAAATAATATTAGGATATTTTATACTTTCTTCGCCAGCTTTTTTATATGGTAGTTTTCTTGCTTTAGAATGGATTTTTAAAGTTTTGCAGCACTTATGGCATAGATTATCAGAGAATATCCATCCTGTATCTTTTCTTATCTCTCGAGCTATATGTCGATACCCCCATGATTTATGATTATTATGATATTCTTTTATCATTTTACATAATAATATTCTATCGATTTGGTACCTATTTAAGGTGCCTTTTCTTTTTAACCATTTATAGTATCCTGAACGTGATAATCCCATTGTTAAGCATAATGATTCAATATTAAAATCTTTGCTTAGTAATTCAATTATTTCAAATTCTTTTTGCTTTATTTCTTTTGTTTTGCCTGATCCGCCTCCTTTGATGTGTATCCTTTTTTTAATCGCTCATTCTCGATTCTTAATTTCATATTTTCGTATTCTAATTGTTCAGTATATGAAAGTTCTTTACGTCTAGAATACTTTGCCAATGGATTACCTGGTTTACGTTGGTTTTCTAAAGCTTTTATTCCGCCTTTTCGATATAGCATAATCCACTTGCTAATCATACTGCTAGCTACACCTAATTCAATATGTCTATCTCTAACTGATATTTTGCCCTTAATGATGGGTTCAATAACTTCATATTTTTCATTAGGAGTCCATGACTTATTGATGCCGCCCTTAGGTCTTCCCATATTTTCACCTCCGCTTTTCTTCCTAGGAAGAAGTATATCTTTATTATAAAAGAAAAAAATGTTAATAAACACTTTTTAGTGTCTACTAACATTTTATCATTTCAAATTAATCATTCTCCTTTTTTTATTCTTCATCTTCCTCATCATGCTTTTCAATTTCTTCTTCAGTTGCATCATTTATCTCAACCTTAACATCTGCAATTCTTCTATTTTCTACCTTATGAATTGTAAATGTTAATGTTTTTGCATAATCAGAATAAGATTCATCCTCTTCGTTTTGCTTAGTATATATTGCTA
>JAFSJY010000021.1 GCA_017449215.1 Acholeplasmatales bacterium
AAGTTCCTGCATCTACACATAGTAATTCATTTTCGATTCTGATACCATATTTATTTTCTAAATAGATACCAGGCTCATCAGTTGTAATCATACCTGGAACAAGAGGTGCTGAATCATTTCTTTCTGGAACTATCTTCCATCTAAAGCCATTTGGAGCCTCGTGAACTGAAAGAAGATAGCCTACGCCATGCCCTGTTCCACATTTATAATCTAGAAGCTCTCTCCAAATTGGACCTCTAGCTAAAATATCTAGGTTTTGACCGTTACAGCCCTCTAGGAAGATGGCAGAAGCTAGATTTATTACAGCCTTTAATACTAATGTATAATGAGTCTTTAATTCCTTAGATATATCACCTAAGGCATATGTTCTTGTAATATCTGTTGTTCCTTCTAGATAATGTCCACCTGAATCTATTAATAAGAAATTGGCGTTTTTAATTTTAGCATTAGAAGAAGGTGTAGCACTATAGTGCATCATAGCGCCATGAGCACCAAATGCACATATTGTATTAAATGATAAATCTACATAGCCCTTTGTTTCTTTTCTTAAATTATCCATATAATTAGATAATGAGATTTCATCTAATTCCTCGCCATTATTATATGCTTCTTTTAGATATTTCATAAATCTAAATGTAGCAACACCATCTTTAATATGAGCTAGCTTGATATTTTTAATTTCTGTATCATTTTTAATAGCCTTTAATAAAAGAGTAGGATTTTGAGCATTAATTATTGTATTTTGATTCTCTATTGCTTGATAAATATGATAATTTAACTTATTTTCATCAACTAAAATGTTTAATCCTTTTAAGCCTTCTACAAATTCATATATTTCATTATAAGGCTTAACAATAATTTCATTTTCATTTAAATATTTATCTATTTCTAAATCTATTTTATTTTGATCTACGAAAAGCATTATATTATTATGTGTTATATATGTATAAGATAAGAATACTGGAGTATGCTCAATATCATTTCCTCTTAAATTATATAACCAAGCTTGGTCTTCAAGTGAAGTTAATATATGAGCGTTAGCTCCCTTATCCTTCATAACATTTCTAACAGCCTGAAGCTTTTTATCAAATGTTTTTCCTGAGAAAAATTTTGATAGAAGAAAGATTGTTGAAAATGGTAGGGCAGGTCTATCGAACCAAGCCTCATTTATAAGCTTGTCTTCAGAAATAAATTCTACCTTAGGAAGCTTTTTCTTTAATGTCTTGATGTAGCTTGCTGGAAGTAGTCTTCCATCAAATGCTAATCTTTGTCCATCCTTTAAATTATTCTTTAAGAAATCTTCTAGGCTTAAAACATATTCCTCGCCCATTTTCATTAAATTTATTCCAGAGCCCTCAAGCTCTATTGCGGCTTGAATAAAATATCTTCCATCAGTCCATAAATAAGCTTTATCCTGCATAACAAGAAGTGTTCCTGCAGATCCTGTAAAGCCAGAGAAGTGAGCTCTTGCCTTGAAATGAGCACTTAAATATTCACTTCCATGGAAGTCAGAAGAAGGAATTATATAAGCATCATAATTATTCGCTTTTAATAAATCCTGTAGGATTTTCAAATTTTCCATAAATATCACCAAAAATATTATATAACAATTAAGATTTTTATAAAATAATATTTTATTAAAAAAATAAACAATAATAATTGAAAAAGAATTAAAAAATTTATATAATATATTGAAGTCGGAGGATTACGAAATATGAATATTGGTGGTTTTTGCGGAATTATCGATATTGTTATGGTAGTACTATTTTTGATATTTGCAATTATAGGTTATAAAAAAGGTTTTGCTACTAAGATAATATCATTATTAAGTTTTATAATTGTTATAATTTTAGCATTCTTGTTCGCTGGACAATTAGCTA
>JAFSJY010000001.1 GCA_017449215.1 Acholeplasmatales bacterium
TATAAATTTATTAAATTTATATAATAAAATTATGATATAATTTAAATGCAAAGGAAGTGATTCGATGAAAAAATATAAATTTAATAATTTAATATTATTATTTTCTATTCTTTTCATTTTTATCTTGTCTTCCTGTTCAATAATTAATAATAATGAAAATGAAGATAATAATACAATAAATTATACATATGATTCAACAGATTCATTCCAAATACCAGAATCTAATAATCCAAATGGATATAAAATAATTTATGATTGTAATAATGATAATATTTATGAATCAACATCAACATTAGATAATAAAGCTTTATATCCAGGTGTACCTACAAAGCCATGTGCAAAATTCTTAGGCTGGTTTAGTGATATTGATTGTACAAAAGCTTATGATTTTAATACTAAGGTTAGATCAGAATTAACATTATATGCTGGTTGGGATATTGATGTTGAAGCATTAACAACTAAAATATATCAAACAACAATTAAATCAAATGTTAAAATTACATCACAGCCTCATACAAGATTTTCTAAGAGCACAACAATAAATCAAGGCTCAGGTGTAATCTTCGCTGAGAATGAAAATAAATATTATCTATTAACTAATAATCATGTTGTTTATTACAACACTAACGAATATATTGGTTCTTCTTATATTGTTACAGATTGTTATGGAAATCAAATTGAAGCATCATTAGTAAATATGAATGCTAATTATGATTTGGCAATTCTATCTATTAGAAAGGATTTAATAACAAGAGATTTAGCTGTTACTAATGTTTGTCAACATGATATTAAAATAGGTGATAAATGTGTATCAATTTCTACACCTGATGGATTAATTAATTCTATATCATTTGGTAAGGTTACAGGCTATAATTTATTTAAGCCTGAAACAGAAACATTAGAATTAAATAATATTAATTTTAATATTATTGTTAATTCAGCTTATATTGAATCTGGTTCTTCTGGTGGAGCATTAATTGATACAAATTTAAAAATTGCAGGAATCCAATTCGCATCAGCAAGTGATTATAATAATGAATATTTAAGATCATTTGCAGTACCTGCAAGTAAGATAACTGAATATATTAAAACAGTATTTAACTAAAAAAGACCATCACACAAGTGATGGTTTTACTTTTTTTATAACTCATTATTTTTAAATAATTCTGTATCACTACAATTATTTATGGTTGCCATCATAATACATAAAGGTACCATATAATAATACATTCCATATGTATTATCAATTAATCCATATAAATCTACCATTATGTAGCCAACACCAAATACTATTATAAATAATTTGTCCTTAGATAATAGCATTTTATATTTTTCAGCAAAATGAATTCCTAATCCAATTAATCCAATAACACCAGCAGATACTAAAACTTCCATAGTTGTTGAGTGATATACAATAAATGAATATTGCAACTTATCAAAGACAATTGTTTCAGTTAATTCTGAAACGATTCCACTGCCAAAAAAGATATTTCTATACGATTGCATCCATACAGCAGCACCTGCATTCCATTTTACATCTCTACCATTAAAAAAACCAAATTCATTATCAAAGATTTTATCTCTAATAGATTTTAAGACATCTATTAAATTGAATTTAATACTTATAAAGGCAATAGCTAATAACATAATAGTTAAAATTGCTGATAATTTAAAAAATTTATGATTATTTTTGAAAATCAATAAAACAATAAAAAGTGAAATCCCTTCTATTGCCGCACAAACAAATGAACCTCTTGAAGTTGTTAAAATAATACCACCAAAAGCTATAAATAATTTTAATAAAGTAATAATTGATAATTTATATGTGTTTGCTTTTATCAATTCATAAAATATGAATGGCATTATAAAGCATAATACGATACCTGCCTCATTACATAATCCCCAACCAATGTAGCCCCAAAAAGAAAATATGTTTTCATTCGGATTTTCTATATGCCATTTAAGTACAGTAACAAACAATTCATAACTTAATAATAAAGCTAAGGTAGAAAATGAAAATGTAATTGTTTTAAATGAATCATTTTCTAAATTAATACATAAAACTATATATATTAAAGTATAAATAAGCCATGAAAAATACATTACATAAAATATAGAATTAGATTTGTTTATAACACTAACCCAAAATATAGGAATTATAAAACCAATCGATAAAATTGACATTCCAACAATAGATTTAATATTATGAAGTCTTGCTTTATTAAATTTACGAATACTAAACACAAGCACAAATAACACATATATAGCAATTGGTATAACTATCCCATAAGGGAAATCTTCGATTGTAAAACCTGTACTAATCGAAAACAGCAAAACCAATATAGCAGGAATTGAATATTTAAATTTATCAAATAAAATCATCAAAACAGCACTCAATATTACAGTTGGTACAACGCCAAATATAAAGCCAAATTGCCAACCAAAGATACCAAAAGCAACGAAAACAAATGGTATAATATACTCAAAATAAAAATTATTATTAAATTTTAATAAAATTTTATTTCTTAGTTCTAATATCATATTTACCTCTTATTACTATAATAATTGCCTATGTAATAATTTTACAATATTTTTATAATTAAAAATCAAAATCAAGACTATCCCACCAAATATAAATACAATCATTTGGTAATAAATGTTAGAAATTAAAAATATAGATAAATAAAAACCACATGTTATTAATATAGAAAAAAACATGTTTTTAAAATTTACAATACTTAGTTTTTTTGTTAGATATAATTCAGTTAATAGGTAGTAAATAAATAATACTCCAACAGATGCCAATGAAATCGATTCCATTGTTCCAATTGTATGATATACTATTACATCTGCCACTACTGAAATAATTAATGCAATAAGAGAAATAATAAAGAATGATTTAATTCTATTTAACGACTTATAATAATTTGCTAATACAATAGAAACTGAACTTGAAAATAACAATCCAGGATATACAATTTTATATATATCCAATGATTGAGTATAATTAGGCAAAATCCATCTAACTATGAAAACAAGTGGAAAATATCCCATTAAACCACATGTAACAATACTCATAATTATACCATTCATAGAATGATATGTTTTTTTCAATTCATCTTTTGATTTTGATTTTAATGATGGGTATAAAACAGTTGCAATAGCACTAATACATGTAGTTACTAAATTCAACAAATTATATGCAAAAGCATACATTGAATATTCTTCTGTAGTATACCAAATTGATACAAATTGTCTATCAATGTTTAATAATAAAACAGTGATTAAATTAGATAATAACAAAGGAAATCCGATTTTGAAAAACAAGAATATATCTTTTTTTGAATCATTTAATTTTGCAGTTTTACCAAATGTTATATCTCTATAAACAATGATATAGAAAAATACAAACAAATAAAATATTACAGTAAAAATCGTTACATAAACTATATACGAAATAAATCCAAAATCAGTAAATTTAAATAGCAAATATAAAACAACAATAGAAACAATTGTCAAAATAGATTTTATCGAATTAATTAAAGACAATTCTCGAAATCTAAATGTAATTTGCGATATCATTTGATAATAATTAGTTATGTTATTACCAAATAAACATAAGCCAACAAATAACAGAATAGGCATATATTCAGAGCCAATAAAACACATAGATATACCAATAATAGCGATAGAGACAATTGATTGAGTAACAAGCATAAATTTAGAATATAATCTAAACTTTTCTCTATTTAAATTATCATACTTTTTCCCGGCAAAATACAAAAAAATTCCGTCACAAAAGCCAAAGTGAAATAAACCTGTATAAGCAAAATACATTGTAAATATTTTATAATAACCATAATCAGTTATAGTTAATATTTTAGGAATAACAAATCCAACTAAAACACCTGCTAGTAATGTAATAATATTACTTACTGCAACAAAGATGATATTTCTAAAAATCTTCTTCTCTTGCTTTGAACTAAAATCCCTATCTTCTTTGGTAATTATTTCATCATATTCTATTTTATCATCAACTTTTTCTATTTCAACATTATCTTTTTCCATAATTCTTATCTAGCCAATTCATGTATTCACCAGATTCTACATGGCTTAACCATTCTTGATTTTCTAAATTCCATTTTATTGTTGCGATTATACCTGTATCAAAATTATGTTCTGGTTTCCAACCAAGCTCTGTTTCAATCTTTGTTGGGTCCATCGCATAACGAAGGTCATGACCAGGTCTATCAGTTACATAATTAATTAATGTTTCAGGCTTTCCTAATTCTTTTAGGATAGTCTTAACTACTTGTAAATTAGTTCTTTCATTATGTCCACCAATATTATATACTTCACCATCTCTACCATTTCTTACAATTAAATCAATTGCTGTACAGTGGTCTCCTACATATAACCAGTCTCTTACATTTTCACCTTTACCATATACTGGTAATTTTTCATTTCTTAATGCCTTTTGAATCATTAAAGGTATTAGTTTTTCAGGGAAATGATATGGTCCATAATTATTAGAACATCTAGATATAGTTATAGGTAGACCAAATGTTCTATGATAAGCTTGTACAAGTAGATCAGCTGAAGCTTTAGATGCTGAATATGGGCTTGATGTATGAATTGGAGTATTCTCTGTAAAGAATAGATCTGGTCTATCTAGAGGTAAATCTCCATATACTTCATCTGTAGATACTTGATGGTATCTTTTAATACCATATTTTCTACAAGCATCCATTAATGTTTGTGTACCTAATATATTTGTTTCTAAGAAAATACGAGGATTTTCAATTGATCTATCTACATGGCTTTCCGCAGCGAAATTGATTACATAATCAAATTTCTCGTCTTCAAACAATTTAAATACTGCTTCTCTATTACAAATATTTTCATGTACAAACTTAAAATTAGGCTTATCCATAATTGGAGCTAATGTTTCCATATTACCTGCATAAGTTAATGCATCAATACATACATATTGGTCATTTGGGTATTTATTTACCATTATGTGTAGGAAGTTTCCACCAATGAAACCAGCTCCACCTGTCACTAAAAATTTTGCCATATTATTCAATCTCCTTTTTTTGAATATAAACAATTTTGTTTTTATATGCATTAAGCATATTTATATATCTATCTACTACTTCTTTTTTTCTTAAAATCTTTGCAAAAAACAATTTCATCTTATAGACTTTTATCATCTCTTTTAAATATTTTAAAGCGTATTCTTCACCAAATGCTTTTTTAAAATAAACATAATTACCATCCACAAATGATTTACATTGAAATTCACTTTGCCCTACAAATGAGGCTCCCTCTAAATGAATTATTTTTGCACTTGGTACATTGTATATCTTATAATTAGTTCTATGTATTACATTAAAACATAATAACGTTTCTTCAGCATACATAAAAATATCCTTATCAAATCCACCAATCTCATCAAATAATTCATGTCTAATCATCAAAGCAGCACCATGTGTATCACCCTTTGATTGAACAGGTTTATCGGTATAATTAAAGAAAACTGATTTTTTAAATATGTGCTTTTTAATAAAAAAGAAAAATGAATTTGTTTTTTTCCTTGTTTTTATATTCCACTCATACTTATAAAATGAACTATTTGGTTTTAAATCATTTGTATATAAATTTGGTCCAACAACTCCACATTCATAATTATTATCTAGATAAGTTTTTAACTCGTGAATTGCATTATTAACTAACAGTGTATCAGTATTCAAAAAAAACAAATACTTTCCACGAGCCTTTGTTACGCCTAAATTATTACCTTTTCCAAAACCCAAATTTCCTTTTGCATCTATAATAATCACATCTTCAAGTTTACTCTTTAGTTCGTTAATAACATTTATATCATTTGAATTATCAACAACTATTATTTCATAATTAAACCCAGAAGATTTTTCTCTTAATGAGTTAACTGAATCTACAACTAGTGTTGTATTTTTATAATTAACATATATTATAGATACATCATATAAATACGTACCATTCATAATTAAATAATTTCCTTTAAATATCTATTTAATGCATCCTTCCAATCTGGAAGTCTCTTAAATCCTGCCTTATCTAAAGACTCCTTACTCATTCTTGAGTTTAAAGGTCTTTTTGCTTGTTGAGGTACCATCTTTAAGTATTCCTCTGTAGTTACATCATTTACTTTTACATTTAAACCTTTTTGTTTAAATATCTCTCTTGCAAACTCTGCCCAAGAAATGAATCCTTCATTTGTTGCATGATAGATTCCATATTTATCAGTTTCTACCATGTCACATAATAATTTAGATAAATCATATGTATATGTTACTGAACCAATTTGATCACATACTACATTAAGTTCAGTCTTACCCATATTAGCAAGCTTTAGCATTGTCTTAACAAAATTATTACCATTCTTACCAAATACCCAAGATATTCTTACTATAAAGTAATTATTGATTGTAGATGTTACAAAATCTTCACCTTGAGATTTAGTTTTACCGTAAACTGATAAACCACTCTTTTCATCATTTACGTTAAATGGTTTATCACCTAAACCATTAAATACATAATCTGTAGATATGTATACCATTTTAGCATTTACTTCTTTACAAGCCTCTGCAATGTATTTAGGTGCTAAAGCATTTACTTCATATACTTTATCTGGCATTTCTTCTGCCTTATCAACAGCTGTCCATGCCGCGTTATGCATAACTACATCTGGCTTATATTCATTTATATATTTCTTTACATCTTCTTCCTTAGTTAAATCTAAGTCATCAATGTCTATTCCTTTTACATTTGTATATCCACGTTCAGTTAATTCTCTTACACAATCATAACCTAACTGACCTTTTACTCCTGTAACAAGGATTTTCATATTTTTAGGCATAATTATTCACCTCTAAAATTTAATCTTTGAATCCTTTAATGCAGGATGTACCTTATCCTTTTCAGATAATAATACTTCACCCTTGTATGGCCAAACAATGCCAATTTCAGGATCATTCCACATTATACCACCTTCATCTTCAGGATGATATAATTCATCACATTTATATGCAAATGTTGCAGTTTCAGATAATACTACAAATCCATGAGCAAATCCTCTTGGAATCATAAACATATTACCCAATTCTCCAGATAGTAAACATCCAACCCACTTACCGTAAGTAGGTGAACCTGCACGTAAATCTACCGCAACATCAAACACTTCACCTTCAAGACATCTTACAAGCTTAGCTTGAGGGAAAGTCTTTTGGAAATGTAGTCCTCTTAATACTCCAGCCTTAGATTTAGATTGATTATCTTGTACGAATGTATAATCTAAGCCTGCAGCCTTAAAATCAGCTTCCTTATATGTTTCCATGAAGTAGCCTCTATTATCTCCATATTTTTTTACATCAATTATATATACACCTTCAATTTCAGTTTCATTGAAAGTGAAATTACCAAATGCCTTACTCATTTTTATCACCACACAAATCCTTAATTACCTTTAAATACAAATCTTTATCATTTTCGGATGGTTCTAGGAAAGCCCCCTCTCCCCATTCGTTCCATGCAGTAAGGAAAATATAATCCTTATTTTTTTCATTAGAAATATCAATTAATTGTTTTAAATATTTTTTAAATTTTTCAGGACTAGAATTCTTAACTACTTTTCCTCTAATACCTCTTCTAGGCGTGTCATCGTAATTTACAAAAGCACCAAAATATGAAAAATCATTCTTATTATTTTTTGCATTTTTAATTATTTTATTCCAAATATTATCGTAATCATAAACCATTAGTTTTTTTATTTTTAATTTGTTTTTTAACTTATTAAAAACTCTATCCACAAAAGAATTCCAACCAGAAAAAATAGGTTCATAGAAAAACACTGGCTGTTTCTTAGGATATGATACAAGCCTATCATATCTTATAATTGAATAAATACCATTGAAACCATTTTTAATAGCTAACTCGTTCCAATATTCAATCATTTTACCGATATTTTCTTCATAATGATAAATCATAAATACCGGTTTCCCATCTTTTTTTTCATATCTAGCATCTTTAAAAAAAGGTAATAACCAATTAAAATGTTTCTCCCAATCGCTCTCACTCCCAAGTATATGTTCGATTAACACTTGAGGTTCATTTGGATTTTTTTTCTCATCATTAAGTGGTGACCAATCATTTCCTTTAATCTTACTCCATGTTCTTTTCCATGAAATATTATCCCAAGCAAAAAAATAATTAATATCAATATCAATAGTATCTCTGATTATTTCAGCTGGTTTAGTTAATAAGTTTTTTTCATTATTAAACCAATAATGATAAATACCAAATCCAGAAATTCCATTTTCACGTGCTAATTTTGCTTGCCATCTAACATCATCAACATTAGATAAATCATAATATCTTTCATTTAATGGCACATTAGGTTGAGCATGACCCTTATACAAAGGGGTAGACTTTTTAACGCTAACCCAATCAGTAAAATTTTTACCCCAAAAAGCATCATTTTCTGGAATTGAATGGTATTGTGGTAAATACATTGCAAATATCTTTGACATTATTTTAATACCTTACCTTCTGCAACATTAATCAAATGTTTACCATATGAGTTCTTAGCCATTGTATTACCAATTTCTAATAATTTTTCTTTTGTAATCCAACCATGCTCATAAGCAATTTCTTCAGGACATGAAATCATTAATCCTTGGTGCTCTTCAATCATTTTAACAAACGCTGTTGCCTCTGCTAGAGATTCATGAGTACCTGCATCTAACCATGTTAAGCCACGTCCAAATGTAATAACATTTAAATTATTATCATCTAAATACATATTATTTAATGTTGTAATTTCTAATTCTCCACGAGCACTAGGCTTAACTTGATGCGCCTTAGCTGATACTCCCTTTGGATAGAAATATAATCCAATTACTGCATAATTTGATTTAGGATTCTTTGGTTTTTCTTCAATTGAAATAGCTTTACCATTATCATCAAATTCTACAACACCAAAACGTTCTGGATCTGGTACATAATATCCAAATACAGTAGCTTTACCACTTTCTGCATTTTTTACAGCTTCTCTTAAATTGCCCTTTAAGCCATTACCATATAATACATTGTCACCTAAAATCATACAACAAGCATCATCACCAATAAATTCTTCACCTAGTAGGAATGCTTGAGCTAGTCCATCTGGTGATGGTTGAACCTTATATTGTAGATTTAATCCAAAGTGATTTCCATTACCAAGTAATGCTTCCATTCTTGGAGTATCTTCTGGTGTAGATATAATTAATATATCTTTAATACCAGCTAGCATTAAAATACTTAATGGATAATAAATCATTGGTTTATCATATACTGGTAATAATTGCTTAGATGTTACCATTGTAAGTGGATATAAACGAGTTCCACTTCCTCCTGCTAAAATTATACCTTTCATATTAATAACATATTCCTTTCATTTTATTTGTATATTTAAGTTTTCTATTATAGTAAATAATCATACCATCTAGGATACCAAATAGCATCCAATGATATAATCTTAAATATCCTTGATTAAATTGCAATATTATTGTAAATATCACTAAGGCAACAGTGTAAGCAACTACTGTCTTACATCTTCCATTGCTCTTCTTACATAATTTTATAGCTCTTACAATTAATGAAATTGTTAAGCCATAAAAAGCAATTGCAGAAAATATACCATGAACTGCCATTAATTCTAGAGTTACATTTGATGGAACATAGCTATTATCAAATCCTAAATATGCTCCATAATTTCCTCCACCAATACCAAATAATGAATTATCCTTAAATACCTCAAATGTTTCAGCCCATTGAGTTACTCTTCCTCCACTTGATTCATCAAGTGAATTTACAAATAGTCTTTTAATAAAGACATCAAATATATCACTAAATATTAGCATCAAAACAAGTCCTAATATAATAACACCTACTAAGGCTAATAGCTTTTTTACAGTAATATTATTAGCTATCCACATTAAATAAATTACTGCTATTGATAACGCAATTAGGATAAATCCAGATGTAGATGTAGACATAAGAATCATCAATAATGCCATAATAACATCCTTTATATATCCCTTAGAGTTACAAATTATCATGAAATATAATGATGATACTAGCCAGATAGCTATGAATGTTGAAAGATATGAAGGCTCATAAAACCATAAGCTAAATCTTTCGATTCCCATATAGCTACCATACGATGGCATAAATGGGATTTCATAATTGAAAAATACCTTTAAAGCAAATTGAGCACACATTAACAAGAATTGTATATACATTGTGTTTCTAAATAGCTTTATAAATAATTTAGGACCATAATAAGAAACAAAATTAGAATATAAATAAAACAAGAATATTACATTATAAACTATTGAAAAATAGAATAATGCAGCTCTTTGGATATTAATTGCAAGTATTGTCGATAGCAATGTAAATATCAAAAAGAATGCTATCCATTTATTATCTCTAATTTTAAAATTATTTCTTAATGTCATTAATAAGGCAGTTATTACTAAAAATATCTGATCTAATCTAAAATTAACACCAATATTTATACCGATAACATCTGCCCCAATAAACAATGTTGAAAGGAACATAAAAAAGAATATTACACGATCAATTGATTTAATTCGTATTCTAGTATTAACTTTTTTAAAATTTCTTTCAACAGTTAATTCCATTCCTATACCTCAATATTATTGAAAATATTATTTGTAGTCTTTTGATAATTATATTTATTTAATACTTCTTCTTTAGTATTAAGCTTTATTTCTATATTAGAAGAAAGCTTATTATTTAAATCCTCTGTATCAGTAAAGAATACTACTGATAAATCTTTATATACCTCTTTAAATACATCTATAGATGAAATAATAGGAATTGTATTTAAATAGATAGCTTCTAGTGGAGGAATACCAAAGCCTTCATATAATGATGGCTGAACTAAATATTTAGCCTTAGATATTTCATCTAATAGTTCATCATCACTTAGTCTTCCAGTAAAGACAACATTCTTATATTTAGATTCATCAAATTCAGAGCCTACTAGGAAATTTTCCTTTTGACCAATTATCTTTAATTGATATCCATTATCTAATTTAGAGAATGCATCTAATAAAATATTAATTCCTTTATGTGGCTTTACATTACCTACATAAATGATATTATTTTCCTTTTCTAGCTTCTTTTCGTTTTTGCCATATTCTATTATTTCCTTTGATAGACCAATATAATTTAGAATCATTTTATTATTATATTTAGGGAAATAATAATTAGCTCTATTAATTGTAAATTGAGATACAGCAAAAATCTTCATTGATTTTTTAAAACATCTTTTAAATAAATGCTTCTTCAATTTATAATCTAAAAATCCAGATGTAGTAGCTTCCTTCATATCTAAGAATAATAAATCGTGAACGATTGTATATGTTGGAATTTTAATACCATAAGGAATAATAAAATTTGGAATTAAAATAGCATCACAAATTTTATTTAATTCTTTATTAAATTTTAAAATCCCAGCCTTAGAAAATGGGTCAGTATCATTAATTAGGACCTTACAATTAGGATATTTTTCTTCTAATTTTTTAGATCCAATTAGATAATATTCATTCTTTTCATAAGGAAGATTATCTAAAATACCCTCTATTACTCTACCGATTCCAGATTTTCCTATATATCTAGCATCAATTGCAATTTTCATTATTTAGTTACCTCACTAATTAATTCATTAACTAATGTATTAAATCTAGAATCTAAGAATAATTCGTTAACTCTATCCTTACTATTCTTTTCAAATTTTAATCTTAATTCATTATCATTAGATAGCTTCTTAATAGCTTCTGCATACGCTTCTACATTTTGGTTTTCTACCTCTAGGCCTGTTTCATCCTTAATGGAAACATAATTAACACCAGAGCCTGGAATATTAAATGTAATTACAGCCTTACCATAATACATTGCCTCAGCAAGTCCAATACCAAATGCTTCATTCTTAGTAATTGATGGGAAGCAGAAAATATCGCAAGCTAAAAGATATGCCTTTAAATCATCATCAGATATTCTTCCTAAAAATTCTACCTTATTATCATCCTTAGCTTCTTCCTTTAAGCCTTCTGTTAATGGTCCTTTACCACCAATTAATACAGCATAGCTATCATCCAATTTTTTAGATGCCTTTACTAAATATGTGATACCCTTATATTCTACATGTCTTCCAAATCCAAATAGAATTGTTTTACCATTATATTTTTCTTTTATTTCCTTAGCCTTAGCAATATGAGTTTCATCATATTTTAATCTTTCTTGGCTTACACAATTTGGAATAACAATACACTTATTCTCATTTTCTTTTAAGAATGGGCTTCCCTCTATATAATTTGGAGATGTAGCTACTACCTTATCAGCATATTTTAAAAGCTTCTTTGTTTGGCCCTTAAATAATTTTCCTAATATCTTTTGTTTAGTAATATCTAGATGCCACCAAACAATGAATTTAAAATCTCTTTTCTTTAAATATCTTTTTAAGAAATGAGCAACAAATGGATTAGGATAATGGAAGATTACAATTTCAGGCTTATATTCCTTCATAATCTTCTTTAATACCTTACCATAAGATAAGGCAATAGATTGTGAAGCAACCTTAACCTGACAATTTACTCTTGTTACATCAACGCCATCAACCTTATCAGTGATTGTTCCCTTTCCATGATTGAAGCAAAGAATTCTCATTTCATATTCGTCTTTTAAAGCATTAAGCACATCTCTTGTTACCTGCTCAATACCACCAATATGTGGATACATATAATTATCTATTTGAAGAATTCTCTTCATCATTCATCATCTCAATTCCTAAAGTAATTTAATAATTTTCTTTATATCCTGATTCTTACTCTTTTCACAAACTAAAATATCATCCTTAGTTACTGCAATAATCATATTAGTAACACCAAGTAGTGATACTCTTTGATAGCTACCATCACTAACAATGATGTTGTTGTTGGAATCAACAGATATACAATTTACATTTCTTATAACATTTGAATTTGCATCCTTATTGAATAATTCCTCAAATGCTGTAAAATTACCAACATCATTCCAACCAAATTCAGAAGGAATAACCATAATGTTATTTGCATGTTCCATAACTGCAAAGTCAATTGACTTCTTTTCAAAATTCATGAATTTATCTTTTACTATTTCAGCAGTTTTTACACCTTCATTTTTATTAAATAAAGGTTTTATAGATTCAATAGTATTATAATGATTTGGGCTATGCATCTTTAATGCGTTCATAATAGTTTCATATTTAAAGATAAACATTCCACTATTCCATAAATATTTTCCTGATTCAAAATATTCTTTAGCAATTTCATATTTTGGTTTTTCTCTAAAGCCTAAAGATTTAGTTGCCTTATTTAATGTTGAATCAGTAACCTCGATATAGCCATATCCAGTTTCAGGATATGTTGGCTTAATACCTAATGTTACAATTGAACCATTGTTAGCCTCTGCCTCTGCAAGCTTTATTACTTTTCTAAATTCTTCACCATTAGCTATTAAATGGTCAGACGCTAAAACTACAACAGTTGGATTCTCATAATATTTAGAAATCATTGTTGAACCATATGCGATAGCCGCAGCGGTATCGCGGAAGGCTGGCTCAATAATAATTCTTGAATCATCTAATTCAGTTAAATCTTCCTTTAAGGCTGGTACTTGAATTTCGTTTGTTGCGATAAAGATTCTATCCTTATCAACTAGTGGTAAAATTCTTTCATAAGCTAATCTTATTAAAGATTTATCAGAAAAAATTTTTAATAATTGCTTGGGCTTTTGCTTTGTTGATAATGGCCAGAATCTTTCACCACTACCACCTGCCATAATTAAAAATGTTAGCATATTAATCCTCCAACATGGAATCAATTAATTCATCAATTTTATTTTCAATTTGGTATCCAGTAGCTTTCTTAAACTTTTCTGGATTACCAACTAATACCTCTGGATCATAAGGTCTAATAAATTCAGGAGACACCTTAACTCTAATAACTCCATTTTGATTTACTCCAACCTCATCAATACCAGTATTTTCCCAAGTTATATTTTCACCAATATTTGCATATACCTTTTCTACTAGTTCTTTTACTGAATAACCTACACCAGTAGAGATGATATAATCTGTTGGTTTATTTTGTTGCAATGATAGCCACATAGCATATGCATAATCCTTGGCATCACCCCACTCACGAACTGGAGTTAAATTACCAAGTTCAAGTACAGCATCTTCACCTTTCCTTACCATCTTAGCTGTATCAACTATCTTTTTAGACACAAATGATGATGTTCTATATGGTGAAGTATGGTTATAGCAAATACCATTTACGGCGAATAGATTGAAGTTATTTCTATAGCACTTAACCATACTATGTGCATATTGCTTAGATATCGCATATGGTGTAGATGGTTCAAATGGTGTATCCTCATTTTGTGGATATATTTCACCACTAAATAAATATGGAGTAGATAAATTAAATAATTTAGTTCTAATATCACTACTCTTAATAGCATCTAATAGTCTTAGTGTACCTAATGCATTTACCTGTGCTGTATATTCAGGCACATCAAATGATAAATCAACATGAGCCTGAGATGCTAAATGATAGATTTCATCTGGCTTAATGTTTTCTAATAATCTATTGATGTTAGATGTATCTGTCATATCACCAATATGGATAAAGAAATTTTCATTTTTGTCATATTCAGTTATATATGATGTTTGATATTGATTCATAGATTGAACCATACCATGAACTTCGTAATTCTTTTCAAGTAATAGCTTTGTAAGATAATATCCATCTTGACCAACTATACCAGTAATTAAAGCTACTTTTCTCATCTTTAGTCTATCCTTTTCTTTTGGTTTAGGAATAACAGCGATAATTTCTAAATTTCCATCAAATGATATTTTAGAATGCTCGGCAGTTAAAATGAAAGTATCACCCTTTTTAATCATACTGTTATTAATAGTTCCATTACCACTTAATACATAAAATATTTCAAATCCCTTATTCTCATAAACAGTCTTTTCATTAATATGAAGCTTATAAAGATTAAAGTGACTATTCTTAAATGTATCTTCTTCTTTAAAACTATGTATTAAATTTTTATCGTTATTATAATCAATTACATTTAATGAGTCCTCGATATGAAGAGGTCTTTTAGGTAATCTATTAAAATCATAAAGTCTATATGTAATATCTGATGATTCTTGAGTTTCAAGGAGGAATGTATCACCATGTATAGCATGTACTCTACCAGGTTCTACAATTACTAAATCATCAGCCTTTACATCTTTATTGATTAAAAAGTTTTCGATTAATCCTTTATCTATAATTGATTTAAGTTCAATTGAATTATTTACATTAACACCTAATGTAACCTGAGTTGCCTTTGTTTCAGGCAATATATACCAACATTCAAATTTACCTAATGAGTTATGCTTCTTAATTGCATAATCATCATTTGGATGAACCTGAACACTTAAATTATCTTTAGCAGAAATTAATTTTAAAAGTAAAGGGAAATCCTTATCTGGATAATCACCAAATAATTCTGGGTGTGTTCTCCAAATATGTCTTAATGTTTGTCCTTTGAATTTACCATTTGATATAATTGATGATTTATTCTTATAGCCTGAAACAATCCATGCTTCACCAGTACCAATAGGACAATCATATATCTTATTAAGTTCATCACCAGCCCAAGGCTTTATTTCAAAATACGGTTTTAAGAATAGAATCATTATTTAGCTTCCTCACTCTTAAATACAGTTCTTAAGGCAGTATGCCAAATAATTCTTATATCTAACCAAAGGCTTCTCTTTACACAATAATATAATTCCATCTTAATTCTCTTATCATATTCGATAACACTTCTACCATGACTAGCCCAGTATCCAGTTAGACCTGGTTTTACCTTGAATAATAATTCCTTATTATCTCCATATAATTCAACCTCATCCTTGATGATTGGTCTCCATCCAACAATAGACATGTTACCAATTAAGATATTGAATAATTGAGGTAATTCGTCTAATGAAGTTTTCCTTAAGAATTTACCAAATCTAGTAACTCTTGGATCATTTGTTACCTTAAACTCGGTTCTATATTCGATTAATTGTTCTGGTGTTAAAATCTCTTCAATTGGTCTTGGGTCGTTTACCATACTTCTAAATTTCCAAACCCTAAATATTTTACCACCCTTACCATATCTCTTATGGCCAAATAACGGTGATGCCTTAACAGAGAAAGGAATTATTATCATAAGAATAATGAATAGCCATGATAATAATAGAATTGCTGTTAAAGATAAAATAATATCAAACAATCTTTTTATAAATGCATAGATTGGCTTTCTTCTATACATTGACACACTATATGTCATTGACATACTTTCCTTAATTGATTTTCTTTCATTCATTTCCATTTTTATATTCCTCCTTTAATTCGAAAACCATAAAAACAGAAATCTCTATACTCTAAATGAAAAGCTATATTTTGACATATTTAATTTATATTTTCTAAATCCTTCTGTGTATAAGATTTCATTGTTTTCTTTCTTTTTAAAAACATTTAATGAAGAAAGCTCAAATAAATCAAATACATTAGAAGCATTGAATAAGTTTAAAATTTCTGCAATATCTATATTACAATCCTTCTCGATTGTTAAATAAGCTACTGCCATATTCCTCTCAATAGAAACAATCATTTGAACTTCGCCTCTGCTTCCAAATGATGAAGCAATATTTCTATAGAATGACATTACAGTATCACTTAATCTAGCAGTTAAAGTTAATACAAGTGAAACAACGATAGATACTGAGCTACCGATGATAATTTTTCTAACATTTTTAATAGCAAGTAAAGATAAAGAAAGAATAATGATTAAAAAAACTGAAATCATTAAATGATTATTATTTAGCATGTTTTTTAAAAATTCAATCATGGCTTTTTCCTCCTTGCTCTGTATATACATAGTATATACAAGATTTTACCACATTTCTTTTTATTAATCAAATTAATTAATAAAATGTAGATTTTTTTTATATTTAATCATAAGAAAACCCTTCAGTTGTATAAAAACAACCAAAGGGTTTCACTTTTTTATTCATTTTCAGTCTTTGTTTCTTCTTTTTTAGTATCTAATTTTTGGAATTTTTCTTCCTTAAATTTTGAATATCCCATAATTAAATTTACTATCGCAGCTACTATTACTCCAAGTACTAATGCGGCTACTATTACGATGAAAATATTGATATCTCCAGTTTCTTCTACAATGTTATTTTTTGCAAAATAAATTGCATTAGAGCTATCCTTATAAATTGATTTTTGAACCTTAGTTAGGTCATCAGTAATTGAACGTAATGTTGATACAGCATTAGCTAATCTTGCCTCAAATTCAGCTGATTCAACACCATGATTTACAAATCCCTCATAAACCTCTACTTGATGATCAACAATAATCTTTCTATCCATACACTTAACATAATTTTCATAATTAGCATTAAGTATAGCACCAGCTTGAATCATTGAATTATAATTATCAATCTTCTTCTGAAGCTCAGAAGATTCAGCAAGATAGTTATTATAAATAGTAGTTAATTCATCCTTAACCTCTTGGCTAGAATAATTTCTAACATAGTGCTTTGATTCAACCTCAGTTAAATATAGGCTTATGCTTAAATCCTGAAGCTTGTTATCAGCATCTACCTTTAAAGCACTTATCTCAACTACATTACCATCAATTGAAACCTTTGTCTTATTTTCTAAAGCCATTGTAGCAACTAAAGTTTCATAAGTTTCAGTAATATAAGTAGCTTGATTAATTAAAGTATTAATTTCATAAACTAAGCTATTACCTGCTTCAGTAGCTTGATTAATAAACACTGAATTATCAATAGAATCAACTAGCTTACTTGAAACTGTAAGAGGTAATTGAAGTAAAGCATTAATAAATTTCTTAGCCTGTCCTTCACTTGAGAAATATCTTTCTCTAGCTGAAATTGAATATTGATATTCATTAGAGCTATTATAAGATGCCTTAATATGAGTCTTCTCATACATTGTTTCTACATCAATATTTGAAAATTCAGGATTAGAATCCTTAACTTCCTTTAAATGACTTAATGTAGTTAAGCTATTTACATTAAATGGTGTACCATCTAAATAAGATACACTACTAACTACACCTTCATTATTCTCTTTTTCAATTAAAGATGGAATTTGATATTGGAAATTAGCTGTATAATCAACCTTTCTTCCATTATAAATTACACCAATTGCTAGATATGTTATTACTGCCATAGCTAGTAAAACAATACCAAATCTAATTCTAGCCTTTTTATTTGTACCAAATGACACCTTCATTAAATCTAATAATGAAAGACCATCCTCATATTCATAATCGTAATCGTACATTCTCTTTTCTCCTTACATAATATAAGATTTATACAAAATTGTACTTTTAAAGTATAACATTATTAGATTTGCAAATCAATTTATATTTATATAAATCAAAAAAAATCTGGAGATTATAGTCTCCAGATATATTATCTTACTTCCAAACTCCCTTTGGATATTCACCGTTATCTACTAACTTCTTTAAAGAAGCTACTACAAAATCCTTATCTTCCTTATAAGTTACACCATACCATACTGATGTTGTAGATAAAATGTCACATGTAACCATACCATCCTCAATTAAATCAGATACTACAGTTGGAATTAGATATTCACAAGATTTAAGATTGTTTTTGTTTTCGTCAAAGAAAGGCTTATAACCCTTTTCTAGATAATCCATAATATCTCTAGTAAATGCGAACATATTCATAGATACTAATGTATCATCTGCAATAACTTGTGTATTAGTTTCATCATCTAAAGGTGTTGCTTGTAATTTTCCGTTTACCTTTTCAATCTTAGATTCAACAAGCTTTTCAAGCTTATTGTTCTTATCAAAGAATAATACACCACGCTTTACAGATCCATTTTCTGTAATAGTATTTTTAGCCATATAGCCAATATTACCATAAACATTCTTAGAGCCAGCCTTTAAAGAATTTAAATATTGACCCGCAACCTTAAACGCGTCACTTCCATAATAATCATCAGAATTGATGATAATGAACTTATCACTTACTAAATTCTTAGCGGCTAAAATAGCTTGAGCTGTACCTAATGGCTTTACTCTATCCTTAGGTAAAACTACACCTGCAGGTACATCCTCTAATCTTTGGAATGCATATTCTACATTAATATATTTTTCTACTCTCTTACCAACAGTTTCCTTAAAAATTTCTAAGTTTTCTTCCTTAATAATAAAGATTACCTTATCAAATCCTGCCTTTTTAGCATCATAAATTGAGTAATCAATAATGAAATTACCATATTCATCAATTGGTTCAATTTGCTTTAAACCACCAAATCTTGAACCCATACCAGCAGCTAATATAACTAAATCCATAAAAAACCTCCAACGTTATAATTCTTTCATATTATATCATTTTTAAAAAATTATTCCACATTAAATAATTCAATAAAAATCCGATATCATACTTTATTTATCATTATTACTATTATTAGTAATATTATTTAATGGAAAAAGCATTGTACAATTCTTATCCTTATAAAAATTGCCATTTAAAAAGAATAAATTCATACTTCTACCAGCAACACTCATCATTACCATAGTAGCAAGCATTGGATTTACATCAGTAATTGTTACAAATGATTTATTAATTCTTGTTCCGCATTCAGGACAATAATTATAGCTATCCTCTAATTTAAACCCACAATTTACACAATACATAGTTCCACCACCTTTAATTTATTATAAGATATTACTTAATAAAGTTACAAGCGGAATTGTAATAATACATAATAATGTCGATACTAATACACAATTAGCAGCTATTTCTTCTTCACTATGATGTATTTCTGCTAGATTTAATATTACTGATGCACATGGTGCGGCAGATAAAACTAAAATTGATATTTTAAATGTATCATCGAAAAATGGTAGGAAGCATACAGCAAAGAATGAAAAGATTGGAAATACTAGCATTTTTAATGCAGATATTATATATACAAATTTTCTAGTAAATATATCCTTTAAATTAACTACTGCAAGTCTAATACCTAATATTAGCATACATAACGGAGTAGTCATTTTTCCTAATAAATTTATTGAATCCCACATTACATCAGTAAATTTATTTCCAGGTATTTTATCTATAAAGATATAAATTGGAATAGAAATCATTATTGCAATTCCTGTTGGATTAATAATAGCCTTCTTTAATGAAATATATTTCTTATCCTTAGTTAAGCAAAATACACCAACAGTAAACGCTAATATATTCATACTCATTACAAATACACTAGAATAACAAGCAACATAGGGATTATTAGGAAATAAGGCTTCAACTAATGGAAGTCCAAAAAAGCCTACATTTCCTAATACACTCGCACCCGTTAATAATCTATATTTAGCATCATCATATTTCTTTCTAAAAATTAAAAATAAGATAAGAGTAAATATCATCTGTAATAATAATGTTACTAGGCCAAAATAAAGCATATTTAGACCTAATGTAAGCTTATCTATACCTAGTTCATCTACATTCATAGATGCTTTATAAAAAGAATAGATAATCATACATGGACCACATACAAATACTAAGATAGTAGATAAAGTAGATAAATGATCCGCAGATGCCTTTTTTACCTTACATAATATAAATCCAGGTATTATAAAGCATAATGATATAGCAACTCTAATTAAACAATTAATAAATACTTCCACTTTAATCACTCCTTAAAATGAAAAAACAGAAAGTATTATAATACTATAATATTTATATTTCAAGCAAAAAAGAAAAGGGGAATACTCCCCTTCATAAAATCTTACTTAACATCCTGAGTCTTAACAACTAGGTCAGCAACTAAAGCTTCATTACCGAAATTATTATCGATACCTACTGTAGTAAAGCCTCTCTTCTTACCTTCTTGAAGCCACTTATTAACATCCTCAAATAGGATAATTTCTTCTGGCTTAGCATTTTTAACTACATTTTTAAAGAAATAATCATAGTAGAATGCCTTATTTCTTCCCTTATCGCAATAATAAATGTTTCTTTCATTGAAATTTCCTGAATAATTCCACTTCTTAAGCATCTTCTTTACTAGATCCTTATTTTGAGCTGTTACTAAACAGAATCTAATACCTAAACCTGTATTAGCTAAAACCTCATTTACATATCTAAATGGCTCAGCTTCCTTTAATACTAGTTTAGCTGCAGTTTTCATTCTTGCCTTAGCGTATTTTTCATATCCCTTTTCTCCACCCATAGAGAAATTGAAATCTTTTTCAAAAGCCATAAATAAATCTGGCTCTGGTAAGCCTAAATATGTATAAATATGTTCATTGTCTAAATCAACATTAAACATTTTCTTTAGGGTTAATTTATGTGCCTCCCACTGTAATTTTTCTGAATCGGCTAAAGTACCGTCCAAGTCAAAAATATAAGCTCTTTTGTTCTTTAAAATTTGTTCTAGTTTCGCATCCATACCTTATACCCTCACTTTACTGCTAAATTTAAAAACCCAAAAACAGTTTTTCTTATTATTTTTTATTGAATTTCGAACTTCTAATCTATTTATTATATTTTAAAATAAAAATGTACGATTGTCAACAACACTTATTCTAGTATTGATAAATAAGTCTATTATTACTAAAAACTTGATAATATGTGCGAAAAATAATATAATGTATTTAACAATATCGATTTAAGGAGTAATTAATATGTATACAATAGAGGATTTAAAAAAATATGAATATTTTAATGGTGCTGACATTAATTTTGTTTTAGACTCATTAACTGGCGTAATATCAAGACAATACATATTGGATTTTGCTAGATATTTAGTTGATCATAATACACCATTTGCCATGTGCATGATGGATTTAGATAACTTCAAATATGTAAATGACTCATATGGACATAATGCTGGAGACAAATGTCTTCAAATTGTTGCCGAGAACTTACAAAGATGTACAGGAAATGAGGGCTTAGTTGGTAGATTTGGTGGAGATGAATTTATCATCATCTATTTAAAATCTAACAAATATGATGATGTTCATGACTTCTTTGCAAGATTATATGATACTAATGGTGCTGTAAGACGTTCTATCTATTTAGATAAGGTAAGAGTCTTTATCACAGCAACCATAGGTTCTGCTTCTTATCCATTGGATGCCGAATCATATGACGACTTATTCGTAAAAATGGATAAAGCATTATATAGAGGAAAATCTAAAGGTAGAAACTGTTATATTGTTTATGTACACGAAAAGCATAAGGATATTGTAGTAAATGATAGAGGAACAAATTCTTTACTTAATAAAACAGAACATTTGAAACAAATTGTGAAGGAATCTAATAAGGATGTATTAGTACATAATATTATTGAATATCTATTTAGATCATTACATCCAAAAGATACACTATTTGTATACAAAAACAATGTTGTAAGATCAGCATTTTTAGCTGAAGACATCAGTATAGTCGACAATATGTATTCTATCGTTGATAACATTATGAAGGATAAAACTATTTTCCCTTCTTCTAATCCAAATGATATTAAAACAAGATTCCCTGAAACAATTTCATTAATATCAGAAAATAAAATACACGCATTTGTATGTATAAAGGTTAAGAATCTAGGTTATATCATATTATATGAAAATGCAGTTACTAGAATGTGGCAGGATTATGATTTGGTATTAATCAATTTTGCGGCAACATTATTAGAATATGAATTTAATAAGTAATGAAAAGGAGATATCGAAAAAATGATATCTCCTTTTATTTTCTATTCTAATAATTTTCAGCATTAAGCTCAAAGTAGCTTTGAGGATGATTACATACTGGACATACCTCTGGTGCTTTAGTACCAACAACTATATGTCCACAATTTCTACATTCCCAAATCTTTACTTCACTCTTTTCAAATACCTGTTGCATCTGTACATTCTTTAAAAGAGCTCTATATCTTTCTTCATGATGCTTTTCTATTAAAGCAACACCACGGAATTTTTCAGCTAGCTCATGGAATCCTTCCTCATCTGCCACTTTAGCAAATTCCTCATACATATCTGTCCACTCATAATTTTCACCATTAGCGGCAGCTAATAGATTTTCTTCTGTGCTTCCAATACCATTTAATTCCTTAAACCAAAGCTTAGCGTGCTCTTTTTCGTTTTCAGCTGTTTTTAAAAATAGTGCCGAAATCTGTTCAAAGCCCTCTTTTTTGGCTTTTGAAGCAAAATATGTATATTTATTCCTAGCTTCAGATTCGCCAGCAAATGCGGCCATTAAATTCATTTCTGTTTTTGTACCAGCATATTTATTAGCCATATTATGCCCTCCAAAGTCCATGAAGATTACAATAAGCATATACTGCTTCTACAGTATCTCCATCTTCTAGCACAAATGACACAAAAGGCTTTTCATTTGGCTTTAATGCTTTTCTTTGATTACCTAGCTTAGTTTGAATGGCTACCCATTCAATATAATGCTCAGGAATCATAGGGTGATCTACAGAGCCAATTCTAACTTCAACTCTATTTCCCTTTACTTGATACTCAGGCACATGCTTTTCTTTAGATGCATCTACACTTCCAGGAATTATTTCTTCCATTTCCTCTCCGCAGCATACTATCTTAGCACCTGTCTTTTTAACAATTGCGACAATTTGGCCGCAATGCTTACAACGATAAAATTTCATTTCCATATTTTGAATCCTCACTTTCTATCTTTATTATAAGTGATTTTTCAAAATTACAATAGTGATATTATAGAAATGTTTTTAAATATAAACAGTTTTAATCATATAATTCACATAAATATTCTTTAATATTATTACTTAATTATACTTAGTTTACTTAATTTGTCATCTTATTTAAGTAAACTTTTTTATGTAATTATTTAAATCTCAATTTCATTATCTATATTTTCAGATTCTTTTGTTATTATTTTGGAAAGTAAAAAATAATATTAAATTACCTAGTTTAAAATATTTGGTACCTAACAAGCCGTTTGTTACCCAATATTTTATCTATACCTCAAAATTCATTCATTAGACAAATTTGTAGTATTGTTTTACTGATTCATCTATTTTTCCTTCAACACACTTTGGTAAGTATCCATAAAAGATTCCCATCTAATAATTTATGATTGATCCTCTTATAATGTAAGAAAGCATTGTAGGAGGATTTTTATATGGCACAAGGACAACATGGATGGTATACTCCAGAATATAAAATGGAGGTCGTACAAAAA
>JAFSJY010000022.1 GCA_017449215.1 Acholeplasmatales bacterium
GACACTTTCTTAAAATCAATATCATTCTTAGCTTTTTCTAGTTTCATTTCATCATCAGAATACTTAATATATTTTAGTACAAATCTCATTTCAGTAGTTAATTTACTAAAATCTTCATTTTTGATTTCATATGGTGAAATAAGATGTAATTTATAATCATATATTCTATCTTTAATGAATTGATATTTTTCCATATCCAACATTTCATATAAGGATTTAGGTCCATTCCACTCACCATTACCTAAGTATAATACTAAAGTAATAACTGGTTTCAATTTTATTTTATCATTTTTATTAGGCTTTTCAATATTATCCAGCTGTTTTAAATATGATAATGCATCATATATCATACACCTAAAAACCATCTTATTATCTATTTCAGATTGATTCTCAATCCCAAAGATAATATATGTGTTATTACTATCCTCCTTGATACAAGCTTCTTTTACTAAATCACGATATCTTTGAATTTGTTTTTTCTCTTTTAAAGTGACTACTGATGTAGTATCCAATTCTTTTAAATCTGAATCTATTACTTTCTTTTCGCCATCAAAAAAATAGAAATTAATTAAATCGACAAATATAGCATTATCGCTTATATATTCTTTTGCCAAGCTATCTTTATTCTTTCTCATGCACATTCCTCCTACAACAAAAATTATAGGGTATAAGAATATATAGATTAATAGTTTTCGTGTTTTCTCAAAAAAAGTTTTTAATCTCCCGCGCATTGTCACTTTTGGCTATTTTTTAGGGGGTTTTTGAGAAAAAAATAGCAATTTTTTCCAAAAATAAAAGATAGGCCACAATTTGTGAGCCTATCTATTATTTTACTTCATTAACATATCATCAATTGGCTTACCAGGAGCTACCATTGGTAATACCTTTTCATCTGTTTCTACTATTGCATTTATTAATGCAGGCTTTCTATTCTTAACTGCCTTTGTAACAGCTTCTAAATAAGAAGCTCTTGTGTCGGCATAATAATAATCAATACCTACAGCCTTAGCTAATGCTTCATAATCTAATACAGTATCAAGAATTGTATTAGAATATCTCTTTCCATAGAAAGCAGTTTGCCATTGACGTACCATACCTAAAACGCCGTTATTTGCTACTACTACGACGATAGGTAAATTATATTTAGATACAGTTAATAATTCATTAAAATTCATTCTAAATGAACCATCACCTGAAATATTAAATACAACTGAATCAGGATTACCGATTTGAGTACCAATTGAAGCGCCCATACCATAACCCATTGTTCCTAAACCACCAGATGTAATTAATCTATTTGGCTTAGTATACTTAAAATATTGTGCAGCCCATAATTGATGCTGGCCTACCTCTGTACAAATGAAGCAATCTCCATTTGTAATTTCATCAATAGCCTCCATAAAATATCTAGGCTTTAGACTAGATGAAATCTGGTTTTCAGAGAAGATATTCTTCCATGAATCAACTAATTGAGTCCAAGCAGGATTCTTCTTTGGAACTAAGTACTTCTTTACTCTTGTAAAGAATTCCTTTAAATCCATTACAGCGGCTACATCATCCTTAATATTCTTATCAATTTCAGCTTGATCAATATCAACATGAACGATAGTTGCATTTTCAGCGAAATGCTTATGATTTGATAATACTCTATCTGAGAATCTTACACCTAATGCTAATAATAAATCACAATCAACAACACATCGATTAGAAGCTACTGTACCATGCATACCAATTAATCCTGTTGATAGTGGATTCTTTTGGTCAAAGGCACCAATACCCATTAATGATGTAGATGTAGGAATATCCATCATATTAGCAAATTCATTTAAATCCTCTGATGCGTTAGCACGAATGATACCACCACCAGCATAAATGAATGGCTTTGTAGATTCATTAATTAATTTAGCTATATGCTGAATTACTTCCTCTGATACTGTTTCAATAGGCTTAACCTTATCCTTCTTATTTACATCAATATCAGCCTTTTCATAATCGTAAAGATTATTAGGTGCAGTTACATCCTTTAGAATATCAATTAATACTGGACCAGGTCTACCTGATCTAGCAATTCTAAATGCTTCTCTAAATGTAGGAGCTAAATCCTTGATATCCTTAACAATGTAATTATGCTTTGTAATAGGCATTGTAATACCAGCAATATCAATCTCTTGGAATGAATCTCTACCAAATAAATTATTTGGAACGTTACCAGTAATTGCAACCATAGGAACAGAATCCATATATGCAGTTGCGATACCTGTTACTAAATTTGTCGCACCAGGGCCTGATGTAGCTAGACATACACCAACCTTACCAGTTGATCTTGCATAACCATCGGCAGCGTGTGAAGCACCCTGCTCATGGCTTGTTAAAATATGTCTTATTCTATCAGAATTCTTATATAATTCATCATAAATGTTTAATACAGCTCCACCTGGATAGCCAAAGATTGTGTCAACGCCTTGCTCTACAAGACATTCAACAATGATTTGTGAACCAGAAAGTTTCATATTAAAACACCCCTTTCAAATTAGTCTTTAAATACTGCACCTGTTGAAGCAGATGTTACAAGCTTTGCATATCTCTTTAGGTAGCCTGTAACTTCCTTCTTAGGCATTTGGAATTCAGCCTTACGCTTTGCAATTTCTTCTTCAGATACCTTTAAATTAATTGTACAGCCAATGATATCAATTTCGATTAAATCTCCATCCTTAACTAATCCAATTAAACCACCTTCTGCAGCCTCAGGTGATACGTGACCAATAGATGCACCACGTGTAGCACCAGAGAATCTACCATCAGTGATTAAAGCACAATCCTTATCAAGACCCATACCAGCAATTCTTGAAGTTGGAGCTAGCATTTCTCTCATACCAGGGCCACCCTTAGGGCCTTCATAACGAATAACAACAACATCACCCTTATTGATCTTACCACCATCAATTGCGGCAATAGCCTCTTCCTCTGAGTTATAGCACTTTGCAGGACCTGTATGCTTTAACATTTCAGGAGCTACGGCACCACGCTTAACAACACAGCCATTTAATGCTAGGTTACCCTTTAATACGGCAATACCACCAATCTTAGAATATGGATTATCAATAGTTCTAATGATTTCAGGGTTCTTATTGAATGCGAATTCAATATTTTCTCTAATAGTTTTACCTGTTACTGTAGGTAAATCTAATTCTAATGCATTAATCTTAGATAATTCCTTCATTACTGCAGGAACACCACCAGCCTCATTTAAATCCTCCATATATGTAGGACCTGCTGGAGCTAGGTGACATAGATTTGGAGTATGAGATGAAATCTCATTTGCGATATCTAAGTCGATATGAACACCAGCCTCATGTGCTATAGCAGGTAAATGAAGCATTGTGTTAGTTGAGCAACCAAGTGCCATATCCATAGTTAAAGCATTTCTAAATGCCTTTTCAGTTAAGATATCACGAATCTTAATATTCTTCTTTACCATATCCATAATAGCCATACCAGAATATTTTGCATTTCTAATACGAGCTGCATATACTGCTGGAATAGTACCATTACCAGGTAAAGCGATACCTAATACCTCACACATACAATTCATTGAGTTAGCTGTATACATACCAGAGCATGAACCACAGCCAGGACATGAATTATTTTCCCATTCCTTTAATTCCTTCTCATCAATCTTACCTGAATTGAATTTACCAACAGCCTCAAATGTTGAAGATAATGAAGTCTTATGACCATTCATTCTACCTGCAAGCATTGGACCACCAGAGCATACAACAGTTGGAAGATTGATACGACAAGCACCCATTAGCATACCTGGGACAATCTTGTCACAGTTAGGAATTAATACTAAACCATCAAGTGCGTGTGCTAAAGCCATGCATTCAACAGAGTCAGCAATTAATTCTCTTGTTACTAATGAATACTTCATTCCGACGTGGCCCATAGCAATACCATCACAAACGCCTATTGCAGGAATTTCAATTGGTGTACCACCAGCCATTAAAATTCCTCTTTTAACAGCATCTGCAATCTTATCTAGCCACATATGTCCTGGTACTATTTCTGACTTAGCACAAACAACACCAATCAATGGTCTATCAATTTCTTCATCAGTTAATCCTAATGCCTTAAATAAGCTTCTGTTAGGTACTCTTTCAAAGCCCTTCTTTACTGCATCACTTCTCATACAAACACCTCATTTTTTAAAAATTTTATAAACTAAATAATTATTACTTTAAAGCAGCAACTACTAGGTCGCCCATTTCCTTTGTTCCAACAATCTTGTCAGCTGGAGTATCCTTAGACTTAATATCACCAGTTCTCCAACCAGCATCTAATACGGCATTAACAGCCTTATCGATAGCATCAGCTTCCTTCATTAAGCCTAAAGAATATCTAAACATCATAGGTACAGATAAGATTGTAGCTAATGGGTTAGCAATATTCTTACCAGCGATATCTGGAGCTGAACCATGAATTGGCTCATATAAACCTAACTTTGAAGCACCAAGTGATGCTGAAGCTAGCATACCAATTGAACCAGCAACCTGAGATGCCTCATCAGTTAAAATATCACCGAAGATATTAGATGTAACGATAACATCGAATTGACGAGGATTTCTAACTAATTGCATAGCTGCATTATCAACATACATATCAGATGTTTCTACATCAGGATATTCAGTCTTAATTCTTTCAAATACTGCTCTCCATAATCTTGAAGACTCTAATACGTTAGCCTTATGAACGCAGCATAATCTCTTTTGTCTCTTTTGTGCAGCTTCGAAGCCTGTACGTAAAATTCTTTCGATTTCGAATACATAGTACTTCTCTAAATCTGAAGCCCAGCAATCAGGCTTAGTTGGGTTATAAGCAGGTGAATTAGCCTTTTCACCAAAATACATACCACCAGTTAATTCACGAACAACTAGGATATCTAAGCCTTCACCAATGATTTCAGGCTTTAAAGGTGAAGTATGCTGTAATTGCTTATATAATACAGCAGGTCTTAGGTTAGCATATAGCTTTAAAGCACCACGAATACCTAATAAGCCCTTTTCAGGTCTATCACCATTTGTTAAATGATCCCACTTAGGACCACCAACAGCACCTAATAAAACTGCATCAGATGCTAATGCTGCATCAATTGTATCTTGAGGAAGTGAAGTACCATCCATATCAATAGCGATACCACCCATTCTCTTTTCAATTATATTGAACTTATGACCATAGATTTCACCAATCTTGTTCATAACCTTTACTGCTTCTCTAACGATATCTGGACCAATACCATCGCCAGGTAAAGTTACAATATTAAACTCTGCCATATTACTTTAATTCTCCTTTAATCTTATTAATTAAGCCACCCTTAGCAATAATGTTTTGCATAAATGGTGGGAATGGTGCTGCTTGGAATGAATGACCAGTTGATTCATTTGTAATAACACCTGTATCAAAATTAACTGATACTACATCACCATCTTTAATATCATCAACAGCCTCAGGGCATTCCATAATAGGAAGACCGATGTTGATTGAATTACGATAGAAAATTCTTGCGAATGTCTTTGCAATAACGCATGATACACCACAAGTCTTAATAGCTAGTGGAGCATGCTCTCTAGATGAACCACATCCAAAGTTCTTGTCAGCAACTAAAATGTCACCAACCTGTACTCTTTGTGCGAAAGGCTTCTTACCAGCATTAATATCTTGCTTAGAATCCTCCATACAGTGAGATGCTAATTCCTTTGGATCTGATGTATTTAAATATCTTGCTGGAATGATAACGTCAGTATCGATATCAGAACCATACTTTAAAACTGTACCCTTAGCGTTCATCTTACTTCTCCTCCATATAATCTCTTGGATCTGCGATATAACCAGCAATTGCAGATGCAGCTGCTGTTGCAGGTGAAGCTAAATAAACCTCACTATCAACATGACCCATACGTCCTACGAAATTACGATTTGTAGTTGAAACACATCTTTCGCCTGCAGCTAAGATACCCATATGACCACCTAAGCATGGACCACAAGTTGGAGTAGATACTGCACAACCAGCCTCAACTAAATCTTGAACGATATTTTCCATAATTGCTTGTAAATAAATCTTTTGAGTACCAGGTAATACGATACAACGAACATTCTTATTAACCTTCTTACCCTTTAAGATATCACGAGCAATTCTTAAATCTTCCATACGACCATTTGTACAAGAACCAATTACAACCTGGTCAATCTTTGTTTCCTTACATACCTTTTCATCAACAGTATGTGCATTTTCAGGTAAATGAGGGAATGCAACTGTTGGCTTAATCTTTGAAAGATCAATATCATAAACTGCATCATACTTAGCATCTGCATCAGCCTCATAAACTCTAGGAGTCTTTGTTGAATGCTCCTTGCAGTAAGCTAATGTTAATTCATCTACAGCAAAGATTCCATTCTTAGCACCAGCCTCAATTGCCATGTTAGCCATTGAGAATCTAGAATCCATAGAAAGATACTTTAAGCCATCTCCTGAGAATTCCATAGACTTATATAATGCTCCATCTACACCAATCATACCAATGATGTGTAAGATTACATCCTTACCAGAAATACCAAATGCTGGCTTACCAGTTAAGTTAAACTTTAATGCAGTTGGAACCTTAAACCAAGCCTTACCTGTAGCCATACCACAAGCTAGGTCAGTTGAACCAACACCAGTTGAGAAAGCACCAAGTGCACCATATGTACAAGTATGAGAGTCAGCACCAATAGTTAAATCACCAGTAACAACTAAACCCTTTTCTGGAATAATTGCATGCTCAATACCCATTTGACCAACTTCCATATAATTTGTTAAATCCTGTGCATGAGCAAATTCTCTAATGAACTTGCATTGCTCTGCAGACTTAATATCCTTATTAGGTGTGAAATGATCTGGTACGATAACTACCTTATCCTTATCAAATACCTTATCAACACCGATTTTATTGAACTCCTTAATAGCAACTGGAGTTGTAATATCATTACCATGAACTAAGTCAAGGTTTGCTTCAATAAGCTGTCCTGCTTCTACGTGATCTAAACCAGCATGTGCTGCTAAGATCTTTTGACTCATTGTCATTCCCATAATTTATTTATCCCCCTTTAATAATTTATATTCTATTGAATCAATCAAAGCCTTAAATGAGGCTTCAATTATATCTCTTGATACACCTACAGTAGACCAAGTATTTGATCCATCAGTAGATTCGATAATAACTCTTGTTAAGGCAGCTGTCGCTGATTCCTTACCATCTAAAATTCTTACCTTATAATCTGATAATGTAATACTATTAAGTATTGGATAGAATTTACCAATAGCCTTTCTTAATGCTTCATTTAAAGCATCGACAGGTCCATCACCATTTGCGGCTGTAACCTCAACTACATCACCAACACTTACCTTAATGATTGCTGAAGATGAATACTTTTCTTCCTCACTAGGACCCTCACCAATAGTTTTAAAGTCCTCAACCTCAAAGTAAGATTTAAAATTACCAAATGCCTTATGGACAATTAATTCAAATGATGCATCCGCACCCTCGAATTGATATCCGGCATATTCTAATTCCTTAATTGTATTAATGATTGAAGAAATTCTAGAATCATTTTTATCAACATCTGGATAAAGCTTAGCAATTTTTGCAAGCACAGTAGATTTGCCTGCAACCTCACTTATTAAGAATCTTCTTTCGTTTCCAACAAGTGATGGATTTACGTGTTCAAATGAGTGTGAATCCTTAATAACACCATCAATATGCATACCAGCCTTATGAGCAAATGCTGAAGCACCGACATAAGGTAGCTGATAATTAAGCTTAACATTTGATATTTCAGCTACACGCTTTGCAATATCAGTCAAAGATGAAAGATTACCCTTAGGTAAACATTCAAAGCCACATTTTAACTCTAAATTAGGAATAATAGCTGAAAGATTAGCATTACCACATCTTTCACCATAACCTAGGAATGTACCTTGAACATGACTGCATCCATTCATAACAGCAATTACGCTTAAAGCAACTGCCATACCAGAATCATTGTGAGTATGAATACCTAAAGGAATATTAATATTCTTTTTAACATCCTCTAATATCTTAACTAATTCATCTGGGAATGTACCACCATTTGTATCACATAATATTAAGGTAATAGCACCTGCCTCCTCGGCAGTCTTTAATGATTCTATAGCATAATCTCTATCTAGCTTATAGCCATCAAAGAAATGCTCAGCATCAAACATTACCTTCTTACCCATGCTCTTTAAAAACTTAATACTATCAGAAATCATATTTAGGTTTTCTTCTTTAGATACACCTATAATCTTTTCTGTATGGAAGCTTGATGATTTACCAAAGATACAAACATATTCTGTTTCTGCATCTAATAAAGCATTTAAGTTTGAATCATCCTTAGCCTCAATACCTTTTCTTCTAGTACTTCCAAATGCGACAAGCTTTGAATTATTAAATTTTATATCTTTAGCTTCCTTAAAGAATTCTAGATCCTTCTGATTTGAGCCTGGGTTACCAGCCTCAACAAAATCAACTCCAAGCTCATCTAAAGCTTTAGCAATTTTGATTTTGTCGCCAACCGAAAAACTTATACCTTCGGCTTGTGCACCATCACGAAGGGTTGAGTCAAAAATTTGAATTTTTTTCATAAAAACAACCCCTTTAAAATAGACAAATTCGGAAGTGCATAAAAGCACTTCCTCATGTCAAAAAAATTTTAAATTAATAATCAATAATATTAGTTATTGATGAACTTGTCAGCTTCATTATTCCAAGAATAGAACTTACGGATTTCCTCGCCAACCTTCTCAGATTGATGAGCAGCTGCCTTAGCTCTTAAAGCATTGAAATGAACTTGACCAGATGCTGTAGACATATCTAATAAGAAGTCCTTAGCGAATGTACCATCTTGAATGTCAGATAATACCTTCTTCATAGCCTTCTTAGTTTCCTCAGTAATGATCTTTGGACCAGTGATGTAATCACCATACTCAGCTGTATTAGAAATTGAATATCTCATACCAGCGAAGCCTGATTGATAAATTAAGTCAACAATTAACTTCATTTCATGGATACACTCGAAATATGCATTACGAGGGTCATAACCAACTTCAACTAATGTTTCGAAACCAGCTTGCATTAATGCAGAAACACCACCACATAATACTGCTTGCTCACCGAATAAGTCAGTTTCAGTCTCAGTCTTGAATGTAGTTTCAAGAATTGCAGCACGAGCACCACCGATACCAGCACCATAAGCTAATGCAATCTCTAATGCCTTACCAGTTTCATTTCTTTCAACTGCTACTAAGCATGGAGTACCCTTACCAGCTTGGAACTCAGATCTAACTGTATGACCTGGAGCCTTTGGAGCGATCATAGCTACATCGACACCCTTAGGTGGGTTAATTAAACCATAATGAATATTGAAACCATGAGCGAACATTAACATCTTACCAGGCTTTAAGTTTGGAGCGATGTCCTTTTCATACATAGCCTTTTGCTTTTCATCATTAATTAAGATCATGATGATATCAGCACGCTTTGCAGCTTCTGCAGTTGTATAAACTGTTAAGCCTTGAGCCTCAGCCTTAGCCTTGCTCTTTGAGCCTTCATAAAGACCAACGATAACATCAACACCTGATTCCTTTAAGTTTAATGCATGTGCATGGCCTTGTGAACCATAACCAATAGTTGCAACTGTCTTACCCTTTAAATAATTTAGGTCGCAGTCCTTTTCATAGAAAATTCTAGCTTCTGCCATTTTAATAATCTCCTTTTTCTTTTTCTATTATTTTTTTATTACTTCTTTAATTCGCTTGAGCCTCTAGCGATAGCAATAGCTCCTGTTCGGATAACTTCCTTAACACCGAACTCATTTAACATAGAAATGATAGCTGATATCTTTGAAGAATCACCTGTTATTTCTATCATCAATGTGTCACTCGTAACATCAAGTACATGTCCTCTAAATATGTTAACAAGCTCAAGGATTTGACTTCTCTTATCATTCTTAGAATCAATCTTAATAAGAGCAAGCTCACGTACGACTGAATCAACCTTATCAGCCTCATGGATTTTTACAACATCCATAAGCTTACCAAGCTGAGTCTTAATCTGATTGTAAGTTTCATCATCAACATCTGATGTAACAATCGTCATACGAGAATAGTTTGGATCTTCAGTTTCACCTACTGCTAGGCTTTCAATATTGAAGCCACGTCTAGAGAATAATCCAGCCACCCTTGAAAGGACACCCATGTGATTATTAACTAATACAGATAATGTATGTCTAGCCATTAATTCACCACCCCTTTTGATTCCTACTATATAATAAATTATATAGACAGAATTTTTACGAATTTCCCTTTAATTATATCATGTACAGAAAATAAGTCAACGAAGAAATGGTTATTTTTTTGTTTGTTTTTTTGCATTATTTCAAAAATAAAAAACAAAATTCGAAAGTTTTAAATAAAATTCGAATTTTGTTCTATTATATTTGATACATTTTAAACTTTTTATATAAAATTCGAGAATTTGAAAACGTTTTTTCTAAAAAAGTTTTATAAAGCGATATAAATTACGCCGTTGTTGCGCTCTTTTTGGACATTATAAAACCTAGGGGCCGATTTTAGAAAGGCGATGTATTTCTCACCATAGTCTATATCTCCACCCAATATAAAGGCTTTAATTCTATTGATTTCCTTATATTCAGATAACTTATCTAATATAGCAGTCCTAATCTTATGAGTACCACCCTTAGAGCCATATCCAGTAATTAAGCATAATATCTTATCCTTATCTCTTTTAGCTTCTTTTATATATAAATCTAATAGATATAAAGCATCATTAACTGTTTCCTTATTTGAATGAATATCCTTAGTTATCATATACTACTAATCCTGAATTTTTAAATACAGCCTTCAAATTATCATCCTTATCGTAGAATGATATTTCTATTGTTCCATCATCAATAGGTAAATCTATATGATGTTGTGATGAATTTAGCTTTCCTCTTTCCTTCTTCTTTACACCCATATAATAAGAATTACCTAATGCTATATGAGTAGATAGGTTTTCATCTAATAATGTATTATAAAATAGAAAGTCAGAATAATATGCAATTCCTAACTCTCCACAATAAAATAATGATGGATCATTTAATAGTGAATCTAAGCCTACAGATGATACAATTTCACCATCTATAAAATCAATACTAAATCTTCTTATTATTCTTCCATTAATGTAGACAGGCTTACTACCCTCTACATGACCTCTTAGGCTTGTTTTAATTGGAGATGTAAATATTTCAAGGCATGGAATATTTGCCTTAAATGGAATTCCATTTTCAGTTTTAATGAAGCCATCATTAAAAATAAAGCCATCTGTAAATTCCATATATAGATTAGTACCTATAGAGCTTTTAATTCTTGCATATTTAATATCACAATTATATAAATCATCAATATGCTTAGATAATGGATTACCACGTAGTGCCATATCAATGATTCTATTTTTTAATTCTAAATATGTTATACCTAATCTTTTAGCCCAAATCTCATTTTGGTATGCGACCACAGTTCTTTGGCTATGACTAGAATATAAATAATTTCTTACCTTCATAGATTGGGTTTCTAAATAATTTTTAGATTTAGGCTCTGTGAATGATGATATAACAGATATTCTAACAAATTGAGATTCAATCAATTTGTCATAATAATCATCACCCTTAGCTAAATAATATTCATCACATTCATTATTATATGTTATTGAAACATTAACAAAAGAGCGTACCAAAACATCTCTCAATGCCTCAGCAAGCTCTTTACATTCTAGTGGTGTAACAATTTCAACACATTGGCCTACACCAAGATTTAAATTTCTAACAATTAATAATGAATAATCAAGTAGACTACTCAAGATTAAATCTTTCCTTTACATATTGAACAATTAAATTAACACATTGCTCAATTCCTAGCTTAGAGTTAATACACATATCATAATTAGCAGCCTTACCCCAATCTAAATCAGTATAGTAATTATAATATGATCTTCTCTTCTTATCCTTCTTAGAAATTGTACTAATTGCCTTTTCTGGCTTTACACCATAATAATCAGTTACTCTCTTTACCTTTTCATCCATAGGTGCGCATACAAAAATACTAACTAGATTTTCGTTATCCTTTAACACATAATCAGCACATCTACCAACAATGACGCATGATTCATTTTCAGCAATTCTCTTAATTGCGTCAAATTGTGCTAAAAATACCTTTTGTGATAAGCTCATATCATAGCTATACATACCAGCAACACTAAAGAAACCATCAGTCTTTTCATCATATGTTTCTAAGATTGCAGGAGATAAGCCAGATTCCTTACAAGCCTCAGTGATTAGCTCATTATCATAAAAAGCAATGCCTAATCTTTCAGCTACTAATTTAGCAATAAATCTTCCTCCGCTTCCGTATTCTCTACCAACAGTAATTACATATTTCATATCAATCATCGTCCTTCCTTTTTATAATTATAGCATATAATTATTAATTTTAAATATAAATATAAAACTTTTGTCCCTAAACAGTCTTATTATCCTGTTTTTTTGGATTAATATAATATTTTTGGATTATCATTATTAATCCCTCAATTAATATTAATGTACCAGCTACTAAACCACCTATTAGCTCATACACTAATGCCTTTTTATAATCATCAGAAAACTGATTTAATAAAGAAACCATAAGTACATACATAGAAAAGATAGCACCTGATAATTTAATTAGGAAATATCTTTTTCTTATTTTATTATTTTTATTATTAATCTTAGCCGCTCTAATAAATGAATATATCGCAGTAATTAAAGCGTAGAATGCATAAAATGCATATGCATATACTAGGAAGCTATATTTATTGAATGTACCTTCCTCACCCATAATTAATATTGAACAGGATAAAATTAAGATAGATGAGAATACTAAATGGACAATAATACATACATCTATTTTATCCTTCTTTTCATTAAAACTATTTGTATTTAATATTAAATATATTTTTATTAGGGCAATAGAAATATATATTTCTTCCATAAATATATAAAATATAGAGTTCGCAAAGAATATCATAAAATGAGAGAATATTGCATATAGGAAGGCATATGCTGCGCTAAATACATTAGCTATAAATACTCTAAATACACTATCAGTCTTCCACTTTTCAATTAATGATGTTTCTTTTTTGATTTCCTTTAAATATCTTTTTAATAAATATAAATATCCAACAATTATATAAACAAAATAAATTAATACAACAACCGAAAAGCCAATTAAAAAGCCTAATCTATAATCTTCATTTATTTTTACTGTAATAGCCGATAAAATAAATGAAAGAATTATAAATAGAATCGTATGGGTCATTATTAATTTATTGTTATACTTAATATATTTCAACATAAATTTTGCCCTCTATATAATATCATTATATAACAAATAATATTTAATTAACAAATCATTATGGTATAATCTAGGTAGAAACGAGGAATTAGAAATGAAAGATTTAGATAATACAAGAATTCCAGCCCACGTGGCAATTATTTGTGATGGAAATGGTAGATGGGCTAAAAAGCGTGGATTGCCTAGAACATTTGGACATCGTAAGGGTGGATTTAATATAAAAGATATTGCAAGAAGCTGTGATAAGCTAGGTATTAAGGCTGTAACATTCTTCTGCTTCTCAACAGAGAATTGGAATAGACCTGAATCTGAGGTTAAATATTTAATGACAGCTCCTTTAAGATTTATAAAGAGATTCTATAAGGATATCGTTAATGGTAATGGTCAAATAAGATTAATTGGAAGACGAGATAGATTACCAAAGGAATTCCTAGATACATTTGATAAGCTAACAGAGGAAACTAAGAATCATAAGGGTGTAATAGTTAATCTATGCGTTGATTATGGTTCTTATGATGAAATCACTACTGCTGTTAAGAAAATAGCAACTATGTATAAGAATGATGAAATTAAGCTAGATGATATAACACCAAAGCTAATTGAAAATAATTTATTTACAAAGGATTTACCTCCACTAGATTTACTAATTAGAACTTCTGGTGAGGTTAGAATATCTAATTTTTTATTATGGCAGCTAGGATATGCTGAATTATATTTTACAGATGTATTATGGCCAGACTTCAATGAAAAGGAATTAATAAAAGCAATTATAGATTACCAAGGTCGAGATAGAAGATTTGGTGGTATCAAAAATGATAATAAATAGGATTGAACCACAAGGATATTGCCAGGGTGTAACTAATGCCTTAAGGATTATTAATGAGGCATTAAAATCAAATAATAATATTTATTCATTAGGCTCTATTATTCATAATGATCATGTAATAAATGATTTAAAGGAAAAGGGCGTTACTACTATTGAGGAAAAGGGTAAATCTCGATTAGAGCTATTAGATAAAATAAATAGTGGTACTGTAGTATTTTCAGCTCATGGTGTTTCTCCTTTAGTTTATGAAAAGGCAAAGAATAAAGGATTAAATATAATAGATGCGACATGTCCTATGGTTCATTTAGTTCATAAGAAAATGAATGAGCATTTAAGCTTAGGCTTTGATTGTATCTATATTGGAGCTAAGGGTCATCCTGAATGTGAGGGTGTACTTGGTATATCAGATAAAATACATTTTATTTCTAATATAGATGATATTAAATTATTAAATATTAATAATGATAAAATCTATGTAACTAATCAAACTACATTATCTATTTATGATATTCTGGATTTATTTAATGAATTAAAGAATAAATATCCTAATATCAAAATAGATGATAAGATTTGTAATGCCACAACAATTAGACAAAAAGCCTTAGCTAATCAGCCTAAATGTGATTTATGTATAATTGTTGGAGATAAAAAAAGCTCTAATTCATTAAAGCTTTTTAAGGTATCTACTCTAATAGCAAAGGTAAATACAATATTCGTAGATAATGTTAATTCATTAAATAAGGATATGTTTAATGGAATTAATGTAGTTAATATTTCAAGTGGTGCTTCTACTCCTTCAATCCTAGTAGATGAAATAATTGAATACTTAAAGACATTATAAAAGAGCGACCGAGTCGCTCTTTTTACATTTTCTCTTTAATTGTTTCTAATAATTCGTTATCAGATAATCCAAAATGAGCATAAACATCATTTAATGAACCATGAGGAATTAATGTTTCTGAATCAAATGTATGCTTATATACCTTTGATTTAAAATTATTTATTTCCTTATATTCTAATACCTTATGGTACAGGGTACCACTTGATACAGCTTGTTCAAATACGATAATTGGTAATTCATTATTAAATACATTATTTAATGTTTTTTCATCAATTGGCTTTATTGATTTACAATCATAAACATTAATATCTAAATTATTATCTAAAGCTATTTTATTGATTCTTTCAATATCAGAGCCATAGCCTAAAACATTTAGCTTATTACCTGATTTTAATAATTCCCAATCTAGTGTTGTATTATATGTATAATCTAATGATTTAACACATTCTGATTTTCTTGGATATCTTACTACAATTGGATGTTTAGATGTAAAAGCATAATTAAATAATCCAATTAGCTCCTGTTCATTTCTTGGCATTGTAATAATGATATTAGGCATTAGTGAGAACATAGCTACATCATAGATACCCTGATGTGTAATTCCATCCTCTCCTACTATACCAGCTCTATCAATACCAATAATAACAGGTAAATCCTGACGACATATGTCATTTAGGAATTCATCAAATGCTCGTTGAGCAAATGTTGAATACATTAATAAAACAACCTTTTTATTATTTAAGGCTACACCAGCACTCATTACTGTCGCGTGCTCTTCTGCGATACCAACATCAAAGATATCCTTAGGATATTTGGCTTGAAAGTCTTGAAGCTTCGCACCAGCTATCATGGCAGGTGTAATAACAATAAAATCATTGTACTTTTTCTTTTCAATTAAATAATTTGAAACTGCTTGGCTATAGCCAATGCCATTACATTTCTTTAATGGTTCTCCTGTTTTAGGATCAAATGGTGATACTCCATGGAAATCACCATTCTTATCCTCCTCACTCAACTTATAGCCCTTACCCTTAATTGTATTTAGGTGTAATACTACTGGAGAATCAGTATGAGTCTTTATTCTTTCAAATAATTTAATTAATGTTTTAATGTTATTTCCATCATATGGTCCATAATAATCAAAGCCCATATCCTCAAACATGTTATCATACTGGATTAAGGCCTTTAGGCTTCGTTTTACTCTATGGAACATTCTAACTACTACCTTTGGTAGAATATGGATTAATAAGGCTTTAAATCCACGATAAAAGCGAGTACTTCTCATTCTAGAGAACATCTTTGAAAATGCACCTACAGACTTAGAAATACCCATCTTATTATCATTTAGGATAATAATAGCTCTTTTATCTCTCTTTTCACCAATATAATTTAAGCCCTCGATTGCTATACCATTAGTAATTGATGAATCACCAATTACTGTAATAATCTTTTCATCACTAGGATTATTTGTTAGCATACCTGCCATAGCTGAAATTGATGTTGAAGAATGCCCTGATTCCCAGATGTCATATTTAGATTCAGTTTTTGAAATATATCCTGACAAGCCACCATATTGTCTTAATGTTTTAAAATCCTTAGCTCTTCCTGTTAGGATTTTATGTACATATGATTGATGACCTACATCAAATAGGAATTTATCCTTTTCAGGGTCAAATACATAATACATAGCTATAGTAATTTCAACAACACCAAGATTACTAGATAAGTGTCCTCCTGTTTTAGAAATATTATCTATTAGGAATTGTCTAATATCCTCTGCTAGAGCATTCAATTCTTTAATAGATAATTTCTTTATAAAGGAAGGGTCAGTGATAGATTCTAAATCGAACATTTTATCACCATTTCATTTTAATTTACTTAATCTCTACTGTAATTAAAATGCATATAATTTAATACTTTAATAACAATATTTAAGCTTCCATCCAAGAAGGATCACTTGGATTAGATTGGAATTTTAATACCTTTTTAATATCAGATTCTGAAATGTACTTTTCTTGTGCAGCTACATTAACTAATGTTTCAAAGTTAGATAATGAATGATTTTCGCAATTTGCAGCGGCTAATCTTTCAACACCCTTCTTTAAGCCATAAGTGAAGATTGATACGATACCTAATACGTTCGCACCAGCTTCCTTTAATACATCAACAACCTCTAAAGATGAGCCAGCTGTAGAAATTAAATCCTCAACAACTACAACCTTCTTGCCCTCTGGTACGATACCTTCGATTTGGTTTCCTCTACCATGGTCCTTAGCTCCACCTCTTACATAGCCCATAGGTAAGCCTAGGATTTCAGCTACCATAGCTGCGTGAGCGATACCTGCAGTTGAAGTACCTTCGATTACCTCAACATCTGGATAATACTTCTTAATAGTATCAGCTAAGCCTTGCTCAACTACCTTTCTTACATCTGGATATGATAATGTTAATCTATTATCACAATAAATTGGTGACTTAATACCAGATGCCCAAGTAAATGGATCATTTGGCTTTAAGAATACAGCCTTAATCTTTAATAAATTCTTTGCAACCTCAATTGCTAATTCCTTTTCATTCATTTTAACAAAACTCCTTTACACATCTCTTATATGCAGCTACTGGATCCTCTGCCTTAGTAATACTTCTACCTACAACAATATATGTCGAGCCTAATTCCTTTGCAAGTGCTGGTGTTGCAACTCTCTTTTGGTCATCTACTGAATTATCAGCAAATCTAATACCAGGAGTTACAGATAATAATCCAAGCTCCTTAATAATAGGTGCCTCAAGTGCACTACATACAACACCATCTAAGCCTGCAGCCTTAGCATTTAAAGCATATTGCTTAACTACATCTGCAAGGTTTTCCTTGATTAATAATTCATTCTCTAATGTTTCTTGAGAAATTGAAGTTAATTGGGTAACAGCAATAAGCTTAGTCTTCTTACCAGACTCTGTAGCGTCTAAGCCACGTCTTGCTGCCTCCATCATCTTAATACCACCTGCAGCGTGAACATTAGTGATTTCAACACCAAGCTCACCTAAATTTCTCATTGCAGATTCAACAGTATTTGGAATATCATGACACTTTAAATCTAAGAAAATCTTAAATCCCTTTGCGTGTAAATCCTTAACTAATTGTGGTCCTTCCTTATAGAAGATTTCCATACCTACCTTTAAGTATGGATTTAAGCCATCAAACGGCTTTAAGAATTCATATAAGTCTTCCTTGTTCTTAAAATCACAAGCTATAATAACGTCTCTCATCTTACTTTGCCTTTCCTATAATTGTTTTTAAATCTTCAATATTAAATTCATTCATTACTCTAGGTAAATCATTGATAATATCTCTACATGCATATGGATTTACTAAATTCTCAGAGCCAATCATAACTAGTGAAGCACCAGCCATCATCATTTCTAATACCTCATATGCATTTGATATACCACCCATACCAATTACAGGAATTGATACTGCATGTGATACCTCATATACCATTCTAAGTGCGACAGGGAAAATACCAGGTCCTGAATATCCACCCTTCTTAACTGCGATAATAGGTTGACCAGTTCTTAAGCTTATTCTCATACCTACTAAGGTATTAATTAGGCTTATAGCATCCGCACCAGCCTCTTCTACAGCCTTAGCCATTTTAACAATGTCAGTTACATTTGGAGATAGCTTTACGATAATAGGCTTATTCTTACAAGCCTTCTTTACAGCCTTTACTAATGTATAAGCAGTATCAGGGTCAACACCAAATGCCATACCTCCACCCTCAACATTAGGGCAAGAGATATTTAATTCAATTGCGAAAACCTTATCACATTTAGCTAATCGTTTGCATGTTTCAACATATTCATATTGTGAATGTCCACCAACATTTGCGATTATTTGGTCACTATAAACCTTATCTAGCTTAGGTAACTCCTCTGAGATAACCTTATCTACACCAGGATTTTGAAGACCAATTGAATTAATTAATCCAGCTGGACATTCTGCAATTCTTGGTAATGGGTTACCATATCTTGGAGCTAATGTAGTACCTTTACAAGATATAGAGCCTAAGATATTAATATCATATAATTCAGCAAATTCATAACCAAATCCAAATGTACCAGATGCAGGAATAATTGGATTTTTAAATTCCTTACCTAAAAAGTTAATTTTAGTATTCATTAAAATTCCACCTCACTCGCATTAAATACTGGACCATCCTTACATACTCTCTTTGGTCCATTAGTTGTCTTAATTGAGCAACCCATACAAGCACCAAAGCCACAGCCCATTCTAGCCTCTAATGAAACCTCTCCATTAGGGAATTCATGAGCTAATGCCTCAAGCATTCTATATGGTCCACAAGAATAATAATAATCAATACTTAAATTATCATTCTTAATTAAATCAATTACAGTACCCTTAAAGCCATAAGAACCATCATCAGTACAAACATGTAAATCAGTTAATTCTGAAAGCTTATCTAATAATACTAAATCATCCTTACTTCTAGCACCATAAATCATTTGAGGCTTAATACCCTTTTCATTATACATTCTAATTACTGAAAACATTGGAGCAACTCCAATACCACCAGCAATTAATGTTGGCTTATTTGTTTTATCTAAGTTAAAGCCTTGGCCTAAACCAACTAAACAGTTAAGCTTAGAGCCAACCTCTAATACTGTCATATCCTTAGTACCTAGACCAATAACCTTAAATAAAATATCAACATAGCCAGGACCAAAATCAGATACAGATATTGGTCTTCTTAAATAGTGAGAAGGTAAAGTTATATTAATGAACTCACCACAGTTCTTAATCTCGCTTACATCTCCCTCAAGTCTCATAAGATAAATATCTTTAGATACCTTTTCGTTTTTTGTAATTGTTAACTCTACTTCTTTCATTTATTATCTACTCCTTATCAATTACAGAAATTCCCATTGTTACTTCTTCAAGTACATCTAATAATACCTTTACAGTATCAAGACATGTAAATACAGTAACATTATTATCAATTGCGGCACGTCTAATTAGCTTACCATCAATATTTTGAGTAATACCCTCAGTTGAAGTATTAATAACGTAAGTTACATAACCCTTTCTAATTGAATCTAGGATTTCCTCACTACCCTCTGATATCTTCTTCTTAGCACGAGTCTTAATACCGTTCTTCTTTAAGAAATCAGCAGTACCAGATGTAGCCTCAATATTAAATCCTAGCTTATAGAATCTTCTAATTAGAGGTAAAGCCGCTTCCTTATCAGCATCAGCGATAGTAGCTAAAATAGTACCATAATTAGATACTCTTGTATTAGAAGCCTTTAATGATTTATATAAGGCTCTATTTAAAGAATAATCATAACCAATTGCTTCACCTGTAGATTTCATTTCAGGTGATAATACAACATCTAATCCTGTAAGCTTTGTAAATGAGAATGTAGGTGTCTTAACATACCATCTCTTACGAGGCTTACCTAAACCTACATATCCTAAATCCTTAAGCTTAGCACCTAGCATTACCTTAGTTGCGATATTAGCAATAGGTGTATCAGTAGATTTAGCTAGGAATGGTACTGTTCTAGATGATCTTGGGTTAACCTCAATAATAGATACATTATTGTTCTTATCAACAATGAACTGTATATTGAATAAACCAATCATCTTTAGCTTAATACCAATTCTATTAGTATAATCTACAATAGTCTTCTTTGCCTCTTCACTTAATGAATATGGAGGGTAAACACTCATTGAGTCTCCTGAATGAACACCAGTTCTTTCGATGTGCTCCATGATACCTGGGATAAATACATCATCACCATCACAGATAGCATCTACTTCACATTCTTGACCAAATACATATTTATCAACAAGTATTGGATGCTCGCTATCGAAAGCTACAGCTTCCTTAACCTTAGCCTTTAATACCTTCTCATCATAAACGATGTGCATCATTCTACCACCAAGTACGAATGAAGGTCTAACTAATACTGGATAACCAATTTCGTTAGCGGCCTTTACAGCCTCTTCAACTGAGAATACACCATAACCCTTTGGCATTGGAATACCAATTTCATTCATAGCCTCTTCAAATAGCTTTCTATCCTCTGCTACATCAATAGCGTCAGCCTGTGTACCAAAAATCTTAATATTTTGAGCAGCTAGCTTATCTGCTAGGTTAATAGCTGTTTGACCACCTAAGGCAACTACTACACCCTCTGGCTTTTCATGGTCAATAACATTCATAACATCCTCAAATGTTAATGGCTCAAAATATAGCTTATCAGATACTGTATAGTCTGTTGATACAGTTTCTGGGTTACAGTTAATGATAATTGCTTCATATCCAGCCTCTTGGATACCCCAAATTGCATGAACTGTTGTATAGTCGAATTCTACACCTTGTCCAATTCTAATAGGACCAGAACCTAAAACTACAATCTTCTTTCTATCACTTCTTATAGATTCATTTTCATGTTCATAAGTTGAATATAAATATGGAACATCTGAAGAATATTCAGCACCACATGTATCAACCTTCTTATATACTGGATATATATTATTTGCTTTTCTTAATTTATAAACATCAACGTAAGAAATACCCCAAGTTCTAGCAATATATGAATCAGAGAATCCCATTCTCTTTGCCTCATATAATACTTCTATATTCTTAGGATTATTCTTAATAACCTTTTCCATTTCAACGATATTATATAAATTTCTTAAGAATAATCTATCAATCTTAGTTAAATCATATAAATCATCGATATCAGCATCTTTTCTTAATGCTTCACAAATTGCATAAATTCTTTCATCTGTTTCCTTAGAAATGAATTCATATAATTCATCTAAAGTCTTATCCTTTAGGAATGGTAATTCTAAATGATCAACCTTATTCTCTAAGCTTCTTACAGATTTTAATAATGATTCCTCAATTGTTCTACCAATTGACATTACCTCACCAGTTGCCTTCATTTGAGTTGAAAGCTTACGGTTTGCATCTTGGAATTTATCAAATGGGAATCTAGGGAACTTACATACTACATAGTCAATTGTAGGTTCAAATGAAGCTACAGTAGCGGCAATTCTAATTTCATCTAATGTTAAGCCTACTGCTATCTTAGAGGATACTCTAGCGATAGGGAAGCCTGATGCCTTAGATGCTAAAGCACTTGATCTAGATACTCTTGGATTCACTTCAATTAAATAATATTTAAATGAATAAGGGTCAAGAGCGAATTGGATATTACATCCACCCTCTAAATCTAAGGCTCTCATTAGCTTTACTGCAGATGCCTTAAGCATTGCAAATTCCTTTAAAGTTAATGTTTGAGCAGGTGCTAATACGATTGAATCACCTGTATGAACACCAACTGGGTCAATATTTTCCATTGAGCAGATAGCAATGACAGTGTCATTCTTATCTCTCATCATTTCAAATTCAATTTCCTTATAGCCCTTAATAGACTTTTCAACTAATACCTGAGATACAGGAGATAGCTTTAAGGCATTCTTTGCTAAAGGTAATAATTCCTCATCATTATTAGCAAAGCCTCCACCTGTACCACCTAATGTAAATGCAGGTCTTAAAATTACTGGGAATCCAATATCATGAGCTGCCTTAAAGATTTCATCTAAATTATTAGCAATCTCAGATTCAATAACTGGCTCACCAACACTTAAGCATAATTCCTTAAATAGCTCTCTATCCTCAGCCTTATCAATAGTGTCAGCCTTAATACCTAATAATTCAACACCACATTCGTCTAGAATACCCTTCTTAGCTAATTGCATACCTAGATTTAATCCTGTTTGGCCACCCATAGATGCGATTAATCCATCAGGACGCTCATATCTAATAATCTTAGCTACATGCTCAAGATCTAGTGGTTCCATATAAATCTTATCAGCGATATTAGGGTCTGTCATAATAGTTGCTGGATTTGAGTTAACTAAGATTACCTCATATCCTTCTTCCTTTAATGAAAGACAAGCTTGAGTACCAGCGTAGTCGAATTCAGCTGCCTGGCCAATAACAATTGGACCAGAGCCGATAACCATAATCTTTTTAATATCAGTACGTTTAGGCATTCTTCTTACCTCCCATTAATTTAACAAATCTATCAAATACATAATCATCATCACCTGTAGGAGCTGGATTATATTGAACAGCAATAACCTTATTATCTAAATCAGCTACACCTGTGATAATTCCATCAATAACATTTTGATGTGTAGGCTTTAAAGCAGTCTTCTTTAATGATTCAATATCAACTGCATATTGATCATTTTGGCTTGTAATTTCAATCTTATTGTTAGCTAAATTTCTAACAGGGATATTACAGCCATTATGGCCTACCTTTTGCTTATAAAGCTTAGCACCATAAGCAAGCTCTATAATTTCTTGACCTAATCCTACACCTAGGATTGGCATTTTACCCTTTAATGTATTGATAGTTTCAATTACATTTTCAATATCATATGGGCTAGATGGACCATCTGAAATAAATAATCCATTTGGCTTATATTTCATAATAGTTTCAATTGATGAATTATAAGGAAGCACAACAACGTTACAAGATAGATCCTTAAGCATCTTAATTAAGCTCTTCTTTAAGCCTAAATCTATACAAGCAACTGTATATTTATAATTTAGTGTACGAGAATACCAAACCTTCTTAGTAGAAATTCTAGCTACTACATCCTTTGGTAATGAGAATTCCTTAATCTTCTTTAAGCATTCTTTAGTTGGAGTATCGATATTAGCAATCATAGCTCTCATAGAGCCCTTTTCCTTAATGATTCTTACAATCTCTCTAGTATCAACACCCATAATACCAGGAACATTAGTTTCATCCATTCTCTCGCTTAATTCATGAGTATATCTAAAATTAGATGGATACTTAGAATATTCTCTAACAACTAATCCAGAAATAGTTAGGTTTTCAGATTCATAATCCTCATCAGTTAAGCCATAGCTACCAATTACAGGATAACCCATAACCATAATGTACTCTAAATTAGATGGATCAGATAATGCTTCTTGATATCCAACTACTGCAGTATTATAAACTAATTCTGCAACCTTTTCAGTGTCAGCACCAAAGCCAACACCCTCAAAAACCTCTCCTGTTTCTAACACAAGCTTCTTATTATTCATGCATTTTTCCTCTTTCTACTTTTTATAAACAACTTTTCCATTAACAATTGTCAATGTATTAAAACCATATAATGTTCTTCCAATAAATGGACTGTTCTTGCTTAAAGATTGAATCTCACTATATGAATATACATGTGAGTGATTAGTATCAACTGCGATAACATCAGCAATCATACCAGGCTTTAAGTCTCTCTTTGGCAATTCGAATATTTTGATTGGATTATATACCATTAATTCTAGCATTCTTTCATATGATATTAATCCAGGCATAACAAATTCTGTATAAATTAGTGGAAGCATTGTTTCAATTCCAATTATTCCGTTTGGAGCATTTAAGAATTCTAATGCTTTTTCAGCCTCACTATGAGGCGCATGGTCTGTTGCAATACAATCACAAGTACCATCAAGTAGTGCCTCAACACAAGCTAATCTATCATCCTCTGCTCTTAGTGGAGGATTCATTTTATAATTTGTATTAAGATTTACTAAAGTTTTATTTAAAACTAAGTGATGAGGAGCTATTTCACAGGTAATATTTGTATAACCCTCAGCCTTAGCCTTTCTTACTAATTCAATAGATTTTCTAGTTGATAAATGACAGAAATGATATTTACAACCAATCTTCTTAGCTAATTCTATTTCTCTATCAACTGCGATTATTTCTCCTTCTGGTTCTTTAGATTTAACATAATTTAAATCCTCAGAGTGAGATGCTATTACAATATTATATTTCTTAGCTAATCTCATTTGATCCTCTAAAATTGCTAAATTATGATTACCCATACCATCATCAGATATAGCATGAACTAAATCATAAAATTCATCTAGCTTAGAAGGCTCCTTGCCTTGCTCTCCAACTGTTATAGAACCATATGGGTAGCAATTAACAATCGCGTCTTTCTTAATTATTTCTAATTCCTTTAATACATTTTCTCGATTATCAGGTGTAGGCTTTAAATTAGGCATTGGCATACATGTAGTAACACCACCCTTAGCTGCACCAAGTGTACCAGTCTTAATAGTTTCCTTATATTCATAGCCTGGTTCTCTAAAATGAACATGAACATCTACAAGGCCTGGCATAACTAATAAATCAGTACAATCTATTACCTCTGCATTTTCCTTATTGATTTCATCCTCTATTTCAGCGATTACATCATCTACTATTAAAATGTCCTTTTTAACTAATTGATTATTCTCAATTATTTTTCCATTCTTTAATAATATCATTATAAATTACCATCTAGTGAATCAGAGATTACAGCCATTCTTACATAAACGCCATTAGTCATTTGTTCAAAAATTCTAGACTTCTCGCATTCAGCAACCTCACCAGCAATTTCAACACCTCTATTAAATGGTGCTGGATGCATAATGATAGCCTTCTCCTTCATTCTCTTCATCCTTTCTACTGTCATACCATATTTTTGATGGTATTCCTCAACAGTCATACTCATCTTTTCCTGATGACGTTCAAATTGAACACGAAGTAACATGATAATATCCATTTCATCAATAGCTTGGTCTAATGGAATATATGGAGCGGAATTATCATTGAATTCCTCTGGTCCAGAAATAAATACCTCCATACCAAGTCTTTGCATAATCTCAATATTTGTGTGGGCAACTCTTGAATGAGAAATATCTCCAACAATACAGCACTTTAAGCCCTTGAATTTTCCATATTCCTCATGAATAGTCATTAAATCTAATAATGATTGAGTAGGGTGATTAGCCTTTCCATCACCACCATTAAAGATAGGGATTTTAATATTTTCTAATTCCTTATAATAATCATCTTTAGAATGTCTTATTACAATACCATCAACACCTAATGCTTCTAATGTTCTAACAGTATCATATAATGATTCACCCTTATTAACACTAGAATGTGATGTATCAACATCGATAATCTTAATACCTAAATTCATTAAAGCACATTGGAATGAATAATGTGTTCTAGTTGAATTCTCAAAAAATACAGTTGCGATCTTCTTATCAGGATATTGAATTCTAAATCCCTTCTTAAGCTTCTCTGCATACTTGATTAATTCTAAAATCTTCTCTGTTGATAAATCCTTTAAATTTAATAATCCTCTCATGCCACACCTCAAAAAAAATAGTTTTCCAGTCCAAAGAACTAGAAAACTAGTAATAGCATAATAATATCAACCATCAGTAATCTTGTTAGCCTCTCTGGACTATCTTAAAGTATTCTTACCTATATTATCATAAATGATAATAAGTTTCAAGTGAGAATACATTAATCTTAAATTTTTATAATCAATGAATTTTCCACAAATTCAACTGATTCATTAACTATTTCATCAAATAAATCTATATCAACAATATCACTATCATAATCAATTGTTTTAAATCCAATAATTTTAATATCGAAATTATTCATTTTAAAATATTTAGCTATACCAGTAAATATTCCAAATCTAATTTCTAGATATAATGTATCTTCCTTAAATGATTCATAAATATCTTTAGAATTTTTAAAATAAGCAGAAACAGCCTTTTTCTCCTTAAAAAGGTTTATTAATAAGCTGTTATCAATATCTAATTTAATATCCTCTGCCATTAATATTAATTCTTCTATATCAAGACTAGCTGGTATAGTAATTAATTCATGACCATTATTATTAATGATATCTTTAATTTCATCATTAATATCGTTTTTAGCAATAACAATTAATTTCTTATTTCTTAATAGATTTGATATAGAAATAATATCCATATCTAATCCAGGATAGATAATTGTTGTTTCATCATTTAATTTATTTTCTCTTTTATATTCATCAAAAATATAATTAAAAACTAAATCATATGGATTATTTTGGAATTTATAAATTCTCATTTAATAATTCCTCTAAGCGATTTACTAAATTCTCAAGCTTTCTAACTACACTTAGGAATGGCTCACTAGATGTTAAATCACAGCCACCCTTCTTTAATAATTCGATAGGGTAATCTGAACCACCACTCTTAAGCATATTTAAATATGCATCTAAGGCTTCCTTATCTCCACTCTTTACCTTTTCGTAAATAGCACTAGAGGCTGAGTAGCTTGTCGCATATTGATATACATAATATGGAGAATGATAGAAATGAGGAATATAAGCCCAAACAAATTGTTTATACTTTTCACTCTTTATATTAATTCCATAATATGTCTTATATAATTTAATGAATATATCACTTAAGATTTCTGAATCTAATGTCTTTCCTTCTTCTTTTAGCTTATGTGCCTGATATTCAAAATCAGCAAATAGGCTTTGTCTATAATATGTAGCAAGTATTCCATCAATAGCTTCCTGCAATAAACAAATCTTTTCATCCTTATCATTTGTATTATCTAATAAATAATCTAAGAATAAGGCTTCATTAAATGTAGATGCTACTTCAGCAACGAAGATTGTATAATCTGCAGTTTCAGGTGCTTGATTACTATTTGCATATAATGTATGAATTGAATGTCCACATTCATGAGCTACAGTAAATGCTGAATTTAAATCATCAGTATGGTTAAGTAGGATAAATGAACCTCTATCATAAGCACCAGTTGAATAAGCACCATTATATTTACCATCTACTGGATAAACATCAACACGACCATCCTCTAAGGCTTGCTTTGCCATATTAGCATATTCATCTGAAATTCTCTTTGTTGCCTCTAATACCATTCTCTTAGATTCATCATATGTATATTTAACCTTTGATTCTCTAAATTTTAAGAATCTATCATATGTATGATGAGACTTTAAATTAAAATATTTCTTTCTTAATTCATAATATTTCTTTATAGGAGCTGTATTCTTCTTTGTTGTTTTAATTAAAGATAAATAAACATCCTCAGGAATATTATTTGAATCTAAATGAGAAGATAAAATATTTTTATAATCCTTTGATTTAGCATATGCTAATTCTGCAGATGCCATACCATCATAGATTGATGCGTATGTTTCCTTATGATTATCAAAATATTTATAGATAGCTTCAAATACCTTCTTTCTATCTTTTTGATTCTTTAATGTTGCTAGATAGAAAGTTAGTAATTGCTTAGTTACTTCAATAGTAGTACCATCAGATAGCTTAACCTTAACAGGCTTACAATCTACTATTGATAAATTATCATATAGTCTAGAAAAGGCATTTGATACAGAATTATAATTTGCTATAACTCCTTCTACCTCTTCACTCTTAATATGCTTCTTTGAATCAAACATCTTCTTTAATGAAAATCTAATTGGTTCAAGTTCTTCATCAATTAAACCCATAATCTTCTTTTCATCATAGCTCATAATTTCTGGTTCAATAAAGCTTAATTCAGAAATAACCTCATAATACTTATTTAATATAGTAGAATATAATCTAACATTTTCTTGATTCTTCTGATTCATATCCTTTTGCATAGCATAATAAGAATATAATCTAGATAGATTTAAGTTTAATTCTCTAGATGCATACATATAATTCTTTAATCCATCATATGTAGAAAGCTTACCCTTTAAATTCTTAATAGCCTTTAAGCTTTCATCTAAAGACTCAAAATCACGCTTTAAATCTTCTTCATTATCATATAATAATTTTAAATTCCAATTCATAAATCCCAAAACCTCACTTAAAACAATTATATCATCAAAGCACTAGAATTACTATTTCTTTATTTAATTTATTAAATAATAATGTATAATTAGATTAGGTGATAGTCTTGAAAATAGTAGGATTGATTGTTGAATATAATCCATTACATAATGGCCATATTCATCATATAAATGAAGTAAAAGCTAGATCTAATGCTGATTTATTAGTGGCAGTTATGTCATCTTCTTTTACTATGCGTGGAGATTTATCATTATTTAATAAATTCGAAAAGACTAAACAGGCTCTAACATCTGGTATAGATCTAGTAATTGAATTACCTTTAGTATATTCAATTGAAAGAGCTGATATCTTTTCAGATAATGCAGTTAAGATATTAAATTTATTAAATGTTAATGAAATCTGGATTGGTAGTGAAAATAATGATTTATCAATTTATGAGGATTATTATAAGAAAGAAAATGAAATAGATAATAAAGAGGATTATTCTAATTCATATAAGAATAAATCTAATATTGATTTATTACCAAATGACTTATTAGGTTATTTTTATTTCAAATCAATTAAAAATAATAATTTTAATATCGAGTTAAAAACAATTAAAAGAATTAATTCAAATTATTTAGATGAAAAGCCAAGTGATAAATTTATTACTTCTTCTTTATCTATAAGAAATGATATTTCTTTATTAGATGAATATACACCCAAATATGTATCAGATAATAAAAACAATATATTAGATGAAAATAATTTATTTAAATATTTAAAATATAGAATATTATCAACTGATATAAAAGAATTAAAGGACATCTTCTTTGTTGATGAAGGATTAGAAAATAAATTAGAAACAATAAAGAATTATCCTGACTTAAATTCATTTATTAATTCATTAGTATCAAAAAGATATACTAAAACAAGAATAAAAAGAATGCTAGTATATATTCTTCTTAATATTAAGAAAAATGATATTAATGAAATATATAGTAATGATATAGATTTTATAAGAGTACTTGGATATAGTGATAATGGTAAAAATTATTTAAGTGAAATAAAAAAGAATTTAAATATTTATACTAATATTAAAGAAGGAATTAATAAAGCATTAGATATAGAATTAAAATCATCTAAAATATTAGATGCTATCTATAATAATGATTTATTTAAGTTAGAACAAAAGGGTCCAGTTAAAATTTAAGACGAAATAAAAAACTTTAGAATCAAATCTAAAGTTTTTTTAATCTTATAATTCTATCCAACAAGCAGGTCTTACACCATTATAAGTCCATTTAGTATCGGTATTTCCTTTCGTTCCATCTTCTTTTACTAATACAACAGATTTTGGAGTTGTTTTACTAAATGAACCTGGAGAACGCAATAGCCAAGAGCTTGTTTTTGAGCTTCCTGAATCTGTACTAACAAATAAATTCTGACATAATGCATAATCAGTACCTGTAGCTTTTATAATTGGATTAATTTCTGAGTAAATGGCTAATTCTTGAACTGATAATAAGAAAATATTATCATTTGTATCATCACATGCATATGAATTAGTAGTATAACCAGTAGAATATGCATCATTCTTTACTTCTGTTTCTTCAATTTTAGCTTTTTGAATAGAATTAAATGAAGTATTATAGAAATTATTATTTAACCATAATCTTATACTAGATAATTCATAATTGTTGTCACATCCTGATTTACCATTATGTACAAATGAAGATCCCTCATCACTTGGATTAAACTCCTGAGCATCTAATATTGGATTAGCAACAATTAATGCTTTACCATTTTCCTCAGATAATATATTCCATTCAATAGGCTCATATTTAAACCAATATTTTACGTATGTTGTGTAACCATATAGAGATTGACGTGTGTTAATATCATATGATGCTGCTAAGCAATTACTTGCTCTAAAATCAGTAAAATATACTCCTCTATAATCATATGTACCATTATCATCAATATCAATATCCTTATAATACATATAATCAGCTACCTTACCATATAGATAATATCTATAGCTAGTCCATGTATTATCAAATGAAATTGATGATAATCCATTTTCAGCTGTAGCTTCTACCTTGGTCTGTGGATATGTACCAAAATATACCTTATTTTCTACTCTTTCAAAATTCTTCATTGGAATTTCAAATGTGACATTCCTACTTTGCTTTGTAAATGCACTATTTGTAAAATTAGCAACAGTTTTACCAGTACCAGCCTTTAAAAATGTAGGTTCAGTTATTGCTTCTGTAGTTGAATTAACTGTTTCTTCTAATACATGACTACTATCTCTTTTACAAACTGCACGAGCTGTACATGTTGAATCATCAGCTGCCCATGTATATGTAATTTCATAATCATGATCTAGCTTAGCAATTTCTTCTGTTACCTTATCTCCACATACGGTACAAGTCTTTTCTCTAGAACCCTTTTCAGATTCAGTTGCCTCTTTAGTTGTTGTCCAATCACCATATGTATGTGTATGATCACTACCAGTATTTGTTTGTGAATCATTATTAGTATCAGTTTCTGAACCACATGATGCTAAAGCAAATCCCACTACACCTAAAGTGAAAATAGGTAATATAATTCTTTTAAGTTTCATTTATTTATCCTTTCCCATTTTATTAATAGAATGTTTACTTCTTAAACCCGAAAATGATTTTAACATTTATAAATATCATCTTCAAGTAAAATTGATACATTTGTTTCAATATAGAAAAAAATAGACTTTAGAAACTCAATCTCTAAAGTCTACTTAATATCATATTATAATGTATGCTTTAATAATTCTTCATAAGAGCACTTTGCAATGTCTCTTGGTGCGAAATCAAATACTGTTCTAGCACCACATTCACCACGCTTTGCAGCACGGTAAGCAGCTCTTGCATAAGCAATAATTACAGAACCTGTGAATTCTGGATTTGAATCTAGCTTTAAGCTATATTCAATAACATGCTTAACACCATCAGATGTTTCACCAGTTCTAATTACAAATCCACCATGAGGTAATCCCTTATGGTTCTTATCTAATTCCTCTTGAGAAATGAAATTAACTGTTGTGTCATAATCACTGAAGTAATCTGGCATAGACTTAATTTCCTTTTCAATTCTATCATAATCCTTTGGATCAGCTACAACATAGCATAAACGAGTATGCTTCTCTCTTGTAGTCAATTCTGGATTCTTACCACTTCTAACTGCATCTAATGCAGATTGAACTGGGCAAGTATATTGTCTTGCGTCCTTAACACCCTTAATTCTTCTAATTGCGTCTGAATGTCCTTGAGATACACCTTTACCCCAGAATGTATAATCATTTCCATCAGGTAAGATAGCATTCATAATTGCTCTATTTAAAGAGAACATACCTGGGTCCCAACCCATAGAGATAACACCGATGTGCTTTGTTTCAAATGCATTCTTTTCAACATTTGCGAAATGCTCAGCAACATGAGCGTGAGTATCAAATGAATCAATTACATTGAAGTTCTTTACTAATTCAGGAGTTTGAACAGGTAAATCAGTTCTTGAGCCTCCACCAATTACTAATACATCAATTTCATCCTTAAACTTTAATACATCCTCAGACTTAGCTACCTTTACATTAGGTGTATTAACCTTAACTGTATTTGGATCTCTTCTTGTGAATACTGCGACTAATTGCATATCGTCATTTTTCTTAATTGCAGCTTCAACACCACGAGATAAATTACCATATCCATAAATACCAATTCTAATCATTTCAAAAATCCTCCAATTTCAATACAATACAAATTTTATTACACAAATTCGCGTTTGTAAAGTATTTTATTCGACAAATTAGCCTATTTTACAAAATTTTGTTAGAAAGTCGTTGATTTCATCGATCTTATTCAATAAATTAGTTAGTTTTTCCTTACTAAGTGGATATTCTTTCTTTACTATCCTCTTCTTTTTAGATAATCTCATCTTACCTAAGGATGCCTCAGTTTTGATTTCTAAAAGCTCAATAGACATTAAAGTTACATCTCTTAGCTTTTTAGCAAATTCAAGCTTATCCTCTACTATTGCATAAAATTTTTCAAATGTATTAAAGGAATTTAATAATGTATTAGCTAAATTAGCCATATTATATTCTTTACCATAATTAATAGTATATTCATTATATAAAAGACCTATCTTATTCTTATTCTCATGATATTCATTCATGATAATATTAATTTCATCGACAGTCTTTTCAACCTCTGTAATATCCTTTTCCATATTAGCTTAAAATGAACTTCAAATCATCTAAAGTAAATCCAGTTATAGATTTATCATTATCAGAAATAATATCCTCAATAACCTTCTTCTTAATATTTTGAAGCTCTATTACCCTTTCTTCAATAGATTCTGATGCCACAAGCTTAATAACCTCGACATTTCTAGTTTGACCAATTCTATGTGCTCTATCAGATGCTTGATTTTCTGCACTTACATTCCACCAAGGATCTAGATGAATTACAGTATCGGCTCCAACTAAATTTAAGCCTGTACCTCCTGCCTTAAGTGATATTAAATAAACCTTAATATCATCATTTTTATTAAATTCATCTGTTTCAAGCTTTCTTTGCTCAAGCTTAGTGTCACCAGTAAGCATGAAATATTTAATATCTAATTCCTTTAATAAATCAGCTATTAAATTTAAGCCACCTACAAATGATGAGAATATTAATATTTTATGACCATCATTTATATATGAAGGAATTAATTCCCTTAAATAATCAAGCTTACCTGAATCAGGCGCGCATTCCTCTATAAATAATTTAGGAGCGACACAAATCTGTCTTAATCTAGTTAGATAAGCAAGCACCTCAATGCTAGAGCCTGAATCTAGCTTAGTTTTAGCATCATTGATATGAGCATCATAAATCTTTCTTTGATTCTTGCTCATATCACAAGATACAATTCTTTCATATTTTTCAGGTAAATCCTTTAATACCTCTTCCTTTGTTCTTCTTAATATAAAAGGAGCTACCTTCTTTTTAATAATTTCATTAAATGCTTCATTATTTAAATATCTTGCCTTAAATATATTTAAATCCTGTAAATAGCCTGGCATAACAAAATCAAAAATACTCCATAAATCAATTATGTTATTTTCAATAGGTGTACCAGTTAGGGCAAATCTATGATTTGCATCTATAGATTTAACAGCGACACTCTTTAAGGCAGTAACATTCTTAATGTTTTGGGCCTCATCTAATATTAAATAATTGAAATTAATATTTTGATATAATTCAATATCATTTCTTAAAGAATCATAGGCAGTAATATAAATAACCTTTTTTTCAGGATTAATACCTAAAATTCTATTTTTTCTAATATCAGAATTACCATAAATCATTCTAACATCAGTTTCACCATCAAACTTTTCAAACTCAGTATACCAGTTAAATAATAAGCTCTTTGGACATACAATTAATGAAGGTAATTCATTCATATCTGCTTTAATAGATGTAATAACCTCTAATGTCTTACCTAAACCCATATCATCAGCTAAAATACCACCCATATGATATTTAGATAATATAGATATCCATTTATAGGCTTCCTTTTGATATTTTCTTAATCTAGTACCCTCACTTAAATTAGGTAGCTTAATATCTAATGATTTAAAATTCTTAATATCTAATACCATCTTAGAAATATAATCATCTATACTACAATTATCTAAATAAGCATATGCCTTTAAGGCATCATATGTTTCTATTCTTTGCTTCTTATATAGATTTTTAATATCTAATCTTAAATCATCTACTGCCTCATAGAATTCATTAGATTCATTATCATTTAAATCAATGATTCTATCATTATCTAATAAGACAAAGTTTTTCTTTTGTCTTATTGCCTTCATAATTAAGGTAAGCTCATCCTCTGAATATTCAGATTCCTCTAAAAATGCCTCCATTATATTATTCTCATATTGAATCCTAATAGATGGAGTAACAAGCTTAGCTACAGTCTTATTTTGAATAGTATCAGATAAATATACATCACAAATTCTTCTTAATTCAGAAAAATCTAAATTGAAGAATTGTAATATTAATCTTTGATCTATTAATTCATTTAATTCAACAAAGCCTAAGTCTGTTAAATAATTAGTATATCTAATAAATTTAGCCTTATCAGATGAATTCATAAATGTATCAGATGTTAATAAGGCATCCTTTTTATATACCTTAGTATCACAAGTAATCTTCCCATTTTGATAATCAAAATAAGCTTCTATTCTAATTAAATTATCTAAATATTCATTTCTAATAACATCAGGTACATTTATATAATCAATAAAATTAGGATAAATATCATCCATAAATTCCTTCTTTACAATTGATAAATCCATATTGTTATTATCACCCGCAAAGCTAATTAAATCCTTACAATTATCATTAGATAATATTTTATCAATTATATGATTATTATTATCTATATAATATAAATCCTTTAATTCTAATAAGTTATCCTTATCAATATTAGATTTTAAAATATAATTATCATCAATAGAAATATCTGGCTTTATTTCATCTAATCTAACTAAATAATCATTACCATTATAATTAATATTTTTACCCTTTAATAAATTTAGGATAGCCTCAAATGCCTTCTTAGGTAATAATAATCTTCTATTATTAGAAATATCATAATCATCATATGGTAATGATAATAAATAATTTAATACATCCTTTTCATTATCATTAAAATTATCAATATTATGATTAAATTCTAATTCCTTACCATATTGAAAATATGAATTATTATCAATATATAATAAGAATTCCTTGATATTTTTAACTATATAGTATTTATTAATACCAACTCTTAATCCCATTTCAAATGATGTTTTATAATTTCTATATGAAACTACCTTATTAAATTCATATTCAATAGATACCTTATTAACTAGAGATTTTATATTCTTATTTAAGATAGATTTAAAATCTCTAATTTTATTTAAATATTCCTTCTTCTTTACTCTTTCCTGAATAGTTCTAATCTCTTCATATTTAGAATTATATTCTTCTTCAAAATTAGGATAATTTTCTTTAACAAATTGATAAATCTCATTTTCATATTTATCTAAAAATTGCTTATCATATCTAGATGAAAAAGTAAAATTACCATCATAATTTAATGTTAAAACAATCATATTACGCAAGTATACTGTGATAGTTACTCTTACTTTACCTGTTTGTTGGTCATTAAATATTTTTACCTTATAATCATAATATCTAAAAAAGGCATAAGGATTAAATACAGTAAAATTTACTTTATTTCTATCTAATAAATAAGCTATATAAATAGATTCTTTATCCTTAGACATCAATTCTAATATTTTATTCTTATCAAATTTAGTACCTAAATCATAATATATCAAAATTACTTCAAATAATCTTTTAGGATCTATATCATAATAAACATAATAGTTATTAATCAATAATTTCAAAGCATCTCTTGTTTCACCTAAACAACTTATGTAATCTAATTGCTTAGCATAAGGTAATAGACTAAAATCATCTAAATTTAAAAATGTCGGTTGATATTTTTCTATTATGTATATTTTTAAATCAGTGTCTACTCTTTCATACATATTTTTTTTAACTAAATCAAAAGACCAATAATTAGACATGTAACTAGAATATACAGAATCAATTAGTTTTTTATCTATTGTTATTTTATCTAATAAAAATTCAGAATATATATCTATATCTCTTGATGAGTTCATAGTCAAAGAAAACAATTTATTATATTTTTGATTGGCTATATAAGATATTATTCTTGACTGAAAACAATCTGTTTTTTTAAGATATTTATCATCATTTATTTCATAATAAATATGCTCATCATTTTTTAATCGTCTTAATATAGAATTAATTCTTGGATAATTAAATAAAATATCATCAAAAATAATATGTGTATGCATATTAAAAAATATCATTGAAACAATGATTTGTAATTTATTATTATCAGCTATTCTTTCTATATTATCTAATTCATTTTTTAAATCTAGGATATCACATTCAGTTAAATAATAGCTAAAGTTATCTAATATATTTAAATTATTTCTAGTATTTAATCTAGATTTAATTTCATCTACATATTCCTTTAATGATGAGCTTCTATTATCAATAGGCTTTAGCTTATTTAATCTATTAGATAATTCTATTAATGTCGCGGCAACATGCTTACAATTAGCAGTTTGAACAGGGCATGTACAATTACTTCTAAAGCCCTTTTGACTAAATGTAACTGTGACACGATATTTTTGAAGCTGTGAGCCATTTACAGTTGCCGATAAATTAGAATCCATAATAGCTATTTTTTCTATTCTATTTTGATCTAATATATTCTCAGCTCTTTCAATTGATATTTCTGGTAGCATATCATAAAAATCACCAGATTTAATTATATTAATAGCATTATCTGATATCTTAGTTAAATCATAAAAATTTTCTTCTATCTCTTCACCATTTTCATATAAAACAGTAGCGGTGTCTAAAACCATTTTTTTAATTATTCCAATTCCATTTATAAGGGAAAATACAAAATCATTTTCTTTCATTTCAGGCACCTCCAAACATTTTATATTTTAAAATGGTAAATCATCATCGTCATCTAATTCTTCTCTAAATACTTCAACAAATTCATTCCCAAAATACTCATTTTCTTTTTTTGCTTTCTTCTTAGTTGAAGACTTTGCTTTTTTCTTTTTAGGCTCATTCTTGGCTTCAACTTTAGGTTGTGGCTTTGTTGGCTTAACATTAGAATCCCTAACAGCCAAGAAATAAGTATTCTTAATACCCTCAGATATATCTAATTCCTTAAATTCATTCTTGAAAAAATCAATTGATTTATTATATCCATAGCTTCTAACATCGAAGTCTGGATATGTTTTAATTAATGATTCACATACTAATGACATTTGACATCTTCCGTTATTAGCATCTAATACCTGGAGAGTAAATTTTTTAACTTTTTCTAAAGGTAAAGAACTACTCTTCTTTTCACTAGTTTTAGTAAATAGGTTTTCAATATAAATAAATTTTGTACAAGAGGCTCTATAGGATTCAGGTGAATTAGACTTACCAATACCTATAACCTCTTTTCCCATACTTCTCCATTCACGACAAAGTGGAGTATAGTCTGAATCTGAGGCAACAATGATAATTCCATCTATATATGGTTTTTCATATAATATCTTCATTCCCTCAATAACAAGTGATATATCTAATGAATTTTTACCATTAGTAAAATTCATAGTTTGCACACAGCTTATAGCGTGCTTTTGACATAATGAAATCCAAGGCTTAGTTTGGAATGTAGTAAAATCTCCAATTAATAATCTAATTGGAGTATCACCATATTTTGAAATTTCTTGGAATATTTCATCTAATGCAGGCTTTGCATTTTCAGAATCTATTAATAATGCATATTTCATTTTATTTACTTCTCTTTCTTAAATAATGCTTTAAATGTAGAAGGCATATTAGCCTCAAACTTTAATATTTCTCCATTCTTGGGATTCTTAATTTCTAAGATTGAGGCATGAAGGCCTAATCTCTTTAAAGGATTTTTAGTATATCCATATTTTTCATCAAATACAATTGGATGTCCTAAATGATTCATATGAACTCTAATTTGATTCTTTCTTCCAGTATCAATTAATACTCTTAATAATGAATATTCATTATTTTCATTTAAAACCTTATAATTTGTAATTGCTAGCTGTCCACTCTTATCAGGAGATACATATACTAAATTATTTTTATTTTCCTTTAAATAGGTTTTAATTGTATCTTCCTTTTTAGGCATTTTACCTTCTACAACAGCATAATATTCTCTTTTAATTACATAATCATTCCAATTTAATCTTAAAATAGAATGAATATAAGGATTCTTTGTAAATATTAAAACACCAGATGTTTCCTTATCAATTCTATGAACTATATAAGGTCTTATCTTTTTATCAGTCATCTCTAAATATTTAGAAACATATAGATAAGCAGATTCAGTATCATTATCTGATTCTACAGATAATAAGCCAGCTGGCTTATCTATTGCAATAAAATCCTCATCCTCATAAATAATTTCAATCTTTGGTGGTCTTTTCTTAGGAGCACCATTTTTCTTATTATTATCTCTTACAGGATTCTTAGCAATTTTAACCTCGTCCTCACGCCCAAGCATAAAATTAAATTGAGTAACTACATTACCATTAACTAATACCTGATGATTAGATAATATATTCTTTACATTATTTCTAGATGTATTCATCTTTTCTAATAGGAAGGATAATAATTCCTCACTCTTTTTAGCCTTAAAGCTTTGAGTATATATTATTTTTTCCTTTACTTCTTTATTTGGCTTCACCTGAAAAAACCTCCACAGCCTTAATAGCTAAATGCCATTTATCATGATCAATTTCATATTTATTATCTAATGGCTTATAGCTTCTTTTTAATTTATAATGGCTCTTAATATCATCTAATGATTCAAATAATCCCTTATTTAATCCAACTAAATAATAAACACCAAGTGACGTTGCCTCACTAATAGAAAGTGAATTTATAACACAACCAAATAAATCAGATTGTGTCTGCATAAGGATTTTATTTAGGGACGCACCACCATCGGCAGATACACTCTTAATCTTAGATCCTAAATCTCTTTCCATTAAGTTAAATACATCATAATTTAAATAAGCAACACCTAGGATTGTAGCGAATGCTAAATCTGATTTGGTAGTCGCTCTTGTTAAACCTAAAAATGCTCCTCTTGCTTCACTTTGCCAATATGGAGCTCCAAGTCCTGTTAATGCAGGAACAAAGATAGTGCCATTTGATTTACAAGATTCAAATTCACTATCAGATAATGTTTTAACTAATTCTAAATTATCTCTAATAAATTTAAATGCCGCACCAGCTATAAATACACTACCCTCTAATGCGTAAGCTAAATTATTACCAATCTTATATCCAATAGTTGTTAATAAGCCACTTTGGCTTTTCTTTGGCTTATCACCAATATTTAATAGCATAAAGCTTCCAGTACCATATGTTATTTTTAATTCATGTTCAGAAAAGCATGTATGACCAATTAATGATGCCTCTTGGTCACCTGCGACACCACAGATTTCTAGATCTAAAATATTTTTAATTCTTTCTTCTTTAATAATTCCATAAGATGAATCACAATCTAAAACAGTAGGTAGGATTGATTCATTAATACCGAATATATCTAATAAATCCTTATCCCATTTTAGAGTATGAATATTAAATAGCATTGTTCTTGAGGCATTAGTAATATCTGTATAATGATTACCTGTTAGCTTATAAATTAGCCATGAATCGATAGTACCAAATAATAAATTACCACTATCCATTATTTCCTTTACACCAGCTACATTATCTAAAATCCATTTGATTTTAGACGCAGAAAAATATGGATTAATAATTAATCCTGTTTTTTTCTCAATTAATGTTTCTAAGCCCTTATTCTTTAAATCCTCACAAATAGAGGCTGACTGACCTGATTGCCAGCAAATTGCATTATAAACAGGTAAGCCTGTTCTTTTATCCCAAAGTACAGTAGTCTCTCTTTGATTTGTAATACCTAATCCCAATATTTCAGAATAATCAATATTAATTCCCTTTAAAGCATGTGTAATTAAATCAACACAATCCTCATAAATTACCATAGGATTATGCTCAACATAGCCATTACTAGGATATAGCTGCTCAAATTCCTTTGATTTACTATAAATAATATTTGCTCTTTCATCAAAAACAATTACTCTAGATGAGGTAGTTCCTTGATCAAATGAAATAATATATTTTCCCAATATAATCAGCTCCAATCCTAATCATCATAACGGTTAAATTCATCCTCATTATATACTCTATGAGGAAGCTTTCTTGCATAATCACAGCTTCTAGCATATACAATCTTTAATTCATCATCTACAGAGAAATTACTTCTACAAATAGTTACACCATATGATACATTAAATTTATCGTTTTTAAGCTTTTCGCAATATTTCTTAAAGTCCTCTAAAATACCACTAATAATCTTATTAATTTCATCCTGGATTGTAATATATAATATCGCAACAAATTTTTGACCATCATATCTAGCAACGATACCTCTTCCCTTTAATGCAGCGAATACTATATCAGCAAATTGAGCTAATACCTGGTCGCCAATTGAATATCCATATTTGATATTGATATATCCTAAATCAACAATATCAAATAAAACAATTGATAAGCCATTGTTAGTTCTTACATTACAATTTGTTTGTAAATAATCCATTAAGAACTTTCTATTATATGCAGGTGTTAATGAGTCATAATGATTCATTCTTTCTAATCTTTTATTTAATTCAATATATTCATTACTTTTATTTGTGTAATTATAAATCAATAAATTAATTGTTAAGCCCATAGAGATTGAGGCAATTATTGCACATACTATACCAGATATAATCATGGCTACATTTCCAGCCTCATTAATGATTGATTCATAATATTGTGGATAAATAAATCCAGCCGCGATTGTAATAACATAGATAGCAATTAAAATAGATAATACTGCTATTTTACCTCTTCCCTTATAAATAATTGAGGCAGCGTAAATACCCAATACTAAATAAGAAATTGAAGAAATTCTATATGAAAAATATAAAAATGGAAATTCTATAGCCGCAATTAAAAATGCCATTATATAAATAGCTATATCATATTTTTTAGTTATTCTAGCTAATATTGTCGCAATTAAAATCAAAACAGTAAATGCTATACATACTATTGTCGTTACAGATAATCCAAAAATAAAAACATTTGATACAGCACCAATTATATTTGCGATTAATGCAGTTAAGTCAAATATCAAATATAGCTTTTGAGTTGTATTATCTGAATAATATTCTTTATCAAATATATCTTCCATATGAACCACTTCCTCATTTAATTATACTATATAAAATAATGCTTAAAAAGAAAAAATTGAGGACGAATCCTCAATTTTATTGATTTATCAATAATATCATTTATTTTTTCTTCTTTTTAGCTACAGAATAGCCAAATTTGCCTATATATTCACCTAGGGCATAATATTCACCATGTGAATATGAAATAAGTCCTGCCTTATCTAAATTAAATCTACCCTTTTCATCAATTAGCTCCTTATCAACTGTAACACCTAAGATATCAGCTAATATCATATGATGAGAATGTCTAACATCTGAATCACTAAAATCAATAATCTTATTAACTCTACATTCTATTGAAACAGGAGATTCTTTAATTGAAGGCGCAGATACATATTTAGATTCAAGCTTAGTTAATTTAGTTTCCTTAAATTTATCTACATCTTTTCCGCTTTTAACACCACAATAGTCACAAGCTAATGTCAAATCCTTAGTTACAAGATTAACTACAAATTCCATTTTATTCTTAATAATATCGTAGCTATATCTTTCAGGCCTTAAAGATATATAAAGCATAGGTGGATTAGTACATACATTACCACACCAAGCGACTGTAACAATATTTGATTTATCCATATCACCACAGCTTACCATTACTGATGGGACAGGATTTAGCATATTACCGCCCTTAAAATATTCCTTCATTTTAGGCACCTTGTTTATCATTTAAAATTGTAACATCCAATTGATTATAAGGAATTTCAATATTATTTTCATCTAATGCCTTTTTAAATTCCTTTAATAAGTACCAATTAACTGTCCAATAATCAGGTCTTGAAACCCATACTCTAACAAAGATTTCAACAGCAGAATCACCATATTCACCAATTTCAGCAAATGGAGCTGGTGAATTATAAACTAAATCACATTCTCTACATACATCTAATAATACCTTCTTAGCTAAATCTAAGTCACTATTATAATGTACTGACATTTTAATGTCTAATCTTCTATCATCCTTAACAGACGCATTAACAATTACGTTATTAGCAAGTGTGCCATTTGGAATATAAATAACCTTATTATCAGTAGTTACAATTGTAGTATAGAATAGCTTAATATCCTCAACTGTACCACTTTGACCATTTGATGTAATAAAATCACCTAGCTTAAATGGTCTCATAACTACAATTATTACACCACCTGCAAAATTAGATAATGTACCCTGTACTGCAAGTGAAATACCAACACCTAGTGACGCAACAAGCGCTGTAATAGATGCAGTTTCAATACCAACATAACCAATTAATGCAAGTACTACTAATACCTTTAATGCAACTCTAGCTGTTTGAACTAAAACCTTAGATAATGTAGCATCAGCCTTTCTCTTAGTTAATCTTTTATATATTCTTTTACTTAAAAAGTTAATTAGCTTAAAGGCTACTACTATAATAATTAAAGAAATAAGTACTCTAATACCAGTTGTAGTACACCAATCAACAATAGTATCTATAACCTTTTGCCAATCAATAGAAACATTCTCTTTAACATTTTGAGCTGCCTCTTCAACTTCTTCGGCAAATAATATCTTATCAGAACCTAGCATATTTACCTCCATTCAATAAACATTATAATTTTAACACTAAAAGTCTTAATTTCAAATAATTTATTATTTGTAAAGGAAAAAGAGTGCTATTTCTAGCACTCCTTGACCAAAATAACTATGCCTTATATCCAGCTTGATTTATGCTTTCTTTCACCTTATTGATATCAATGTTATCTCCTTCTAAGGTAACATTCTTCTTATCTAAATCTACCTTTGCAGTCTTTACACCTTCAACCTTTAAGCAAGCATCCTCAACATGCTTAGCACAATGCATACACATCATTCCTTCTACATTAATTACAGTCTTTTCCATCTTTTCTTCTACCTTTCTTTCCTCTATTATTATTTCCTTTTTATTATTTTTTACCTTAAATAAATTAATTGTTAATGCTGTTAAAACAACAGAAACACTTGATATAGACATCGCTATAGAACCATATATTGGAGTAATCTTAAATCCATTAATGTAATATAAGAATCCAGTTGCGAGTATTACGCAAATGAAATTATAAAAGAATGCCCAGAATAAACATAATTTAATAGTATTTAGGATTCTTTTGGATAATCTAATTACATTAGGAATATCATTTAAATCATTATGTAATAATACAACATCACTTGAATTAATAGCTACATCACTACCACTTCCAACTGATATAGCAATATCTGAATTAGCTAAGGCTAGGGCATCATTAACACCATCTCCAACCATAGCTACTAATCCATTAGTATTCTTTTCCTTTATCTCATTGATGATTCTTCCCTTATCGATAGGTAAAACCTCGGCTATTACCTCATCAATTCCAACATCAGATGCTATTTTTAATCCTGATTCCTTATTATCACCAGTAAGCATTATAGTTTTAATACCCATCTTATTTAGATTAGAAATAGCTTCCCTTGAATTTTCTTTAGGCATATCCTTTAGGGCTATAATTCCTAATAAATTATCATTATCCATAATGATTAATACAGTTTTGCCATCTTGTTTTAATTTAGAAATTATATTCTTCTTTTCATCATCTAAATTATAATTCTTATCATTACCTATAAAATAATTATGATCTGAATAATTTGCTTTTAATCCTTCACCTTCAATTAAAGTGACATCACCAAAGTCTTCTACTCTAGCATTATCCTTAGTATATTCAATAATAGCCTTTGCTAGAGGATGATTACTCTTAATTTCAATATTATATAAAATAGAATTTAAATCATCATTATATGAAATATAATCTGTGACAATTGGCTTACCTATTGTAATAGTACCTGTCTTATCAAATACAATAGTTTTTATTTTAGATGTATTTTCTAATACCTCACCATTTTTGATTAATAAGCCTAGTGAAGCACCCTTACCAGTACCAACCATTATAGCAACTGGTGTGGCAAGTCCAAGTGCACAAGGACAAGCAATTACTACTACTGTTATTGCAAAATTTAGGGCTAGCGAATATACATTTAAATCTAAATCCATATTTACCGCAACTACTAAATTAATATTAAATGTTAATATCGCAATAACTAAGATTATTGGAACAAATATTTTAGATATTCTATCTGCAATTCTAGAAATAGGAGCCTTACTATTAGATGCCTCATCCACTAATTTAATAATCTTAGAAAATGATGTATCATCTCCTACCTTTTCAGCTTCTATTTTTAAATAGCCTGATTCTAATATAGTAGATGAATATAATTTATCATTCTTATTCTTATATACAGGTATTGGCTCACCTGTAATATTAGATTCATTTACAGAACCACTTCCATCAACTACCTTACCATCTACAGGAATAATATCTCCAGCCTTAACAATAACAATATCGCCAATTTTAACATCTTTAGCATCTATTATTATTTCTTCATCATCCTTTAATATTCTAGCCTTTGTAGGTGCCATATTAACTAAAGCCTCAATAGCCTTAGTTGTTTTTCTTTTAGATAAGCCCTCTAAATATTTACCAAGTGATACTAATACTAATATCATACCTGCAGATTCAAAATATAAATCTTTATGATATGTTTCAATATATTTATCACCATTTACTCCACCTAGATAATATCCATAAGAAATCATAAATAGTGAGAATATTCCATAAATTATTGAAGCTGTCGCTCCAATAGCTATTAATGAATCCATATTAGGCTCTAATTTAAATAATCTCTTAAAGCCTCTAATAAAGTATCCTCTATAAATATAAACAATAGGTAACAATAAAATAAATTGAATTAACGCAAATCCCATCTTATTTTCATTCATATCAAAGATAGGAGGTAGTGGGAATCCCCACATCATATTACCCATAGATACATACATTAATACTAAAAGTATTACACCACTAATAATTAAATTTCTTAAGGAATGATCCTTATTATCTAATTTTGTTTCCTTCTTTTCTCCACTAATATAAGCCTTATATCCTGATTCACTAACTGATTTTTCAATATCACCATCTTGATAGCTTTCATCTACCTCGACAGTCATATTATTATTTAGTAGGTTAACAGAACATGATATAACACCATTAACCTTCTTAGTGGCATTTTCAACATGGCTTTGACAAGCAGCACATGTCATTCCCTCAATATCATATTTTTTCTTCATTATTGAAATCTCCTTACTAAATCACTGATTTCATCAATGATAGAATAATCTCCCTTTTCTATATGCTCAATTAAGCACGAATGCATATGATTATCTAAAACGATATTAGATATAGCTCTTACTGATTTCTCTACAGCTAATAGCTGTATTAAAACATCCTCACAATATCTATCTTCCTCTATCATTGTCTTTATTCCATTTATTTGACCAGATACTCTATTTAATCTAGTAATTAAATTCTTCTTTTCATCTTCACTTCTTTTTTTAGATTTAGTATTACACATTTCACAGCTCATAATAACACCTCTATTTCATGTTCATTATATACCCATAGGGGGTATATGTCAAATATAAAAAATAGCATCACTTGGATGCTATAAATTGAAAGATAAATAATCAGATAGACATTGAGTTAATACAATATCATTTTCATTCCATGGCTTATTATGCTTTGAATAAACCATTAATAAGGCGTCTTCCTTCTTTATTTTCATTTTAAATAGTAAGCAAGATTTCATTTCATTAGCTTTCATAAACTTAAATAAATAGCTTAAAACATCAAGTTCACTTATAGAATTAACTTTAATAATATCATCATTATATTCTTGATTAATAACATCAATATCAATATTATCTAATGTCATAATGATATTATTAGCGTGACATATATTATTCTTAGAAAAGAATATAGCCCCATCTACATTTAATAAATCTTTTATTAAGGATAATGTATTATCTAATAATTCCTTTTTCTTTGAATTATTAAATACATTCTTTATCTTATTAATCTTTTCTACCATTGTAATCTCAGGCTTTAATGTTAAATCCTTATGTCTTGTATTACTATAAATGATATAACAATTTCCACCCTTGGATTTACCTCTATATAAGGCCTTATCTAATAGTTTTAATAATTCCTCTAAATTATTTGAATTTTCAGGATATGATACTAAGCCAGATGTTAAGGTTACTAGATAGCTTTTATCATTTATGATAATAGGCTTTCTAGTTTCCTGATGAATTGATCTAAGTAATGACCACTTCTCATCATATGAATATTCACCCTTAATTACAATAGATATTTCATCACCATCTAATTTACCAATAATACTATTCTTTGGTAATAAAGGTAAAATAATATCTATTAATTTTTTTATTAATAAATCTCCGTTTAAATGACCATTATCACTATTAAAAAGCTTAAGCTTATCAATATCAAAGGATATTAAATTAAAAGGAATATTATTATCAATTAAATAAGACATATATTTTAATAAATATTGTCTATTTATTGAGCCTGTTAAGGAATCCTTTATTTCATCATATGAGAAATTATTAAAGAATTCTTCCTTTAAATTAAAGTCCTCGAATGTCATTTAAATCCCCTCCTTAGGAAAATAAACTACCACTCGAAAGTGGTAGTTAATAATTAATCTAATACTCTAGCGTAGAATAAAGCCTCTGCTAATTCCTCGTCGCTTACACGCTCACGGAATTTACCTTTACCATCTTCTCCTACGATATAGTAAGAATATGTATTTGTAGAATTAGCATTAACAACTAGCTTATTCTCATTCTTATAACCAATATAGCTTCTATTTTCTAAAATAGATACTAAATCAGAAACGATTGCTGTGGCAGTTGGAATTGAACCAGCACCCTTACCATAGAACATTAAATCGCCATTTGTTGAGCCTGTAAATAATACAGCATTGAACTCATTCTTAATTGAAGCGAATGGGTGATTTAATTTAACCATAGTTGGTTCTACTCTGATTGTTACATCGTTGCCAACCTTTCTAGATGAGGCAACAAATTTTAAAGCATAGCCTAATGATTTAATGTTATCTAAGATAGCCTTATTAACACCAGTAATACCATAATGATAAATATCATCATTAGAGATATTTCCCTTGAATGCTAAAGATGATAGGATATTAATCTTTCTAACGATATCTAATCCCTCTAAATCAGCTGTTGGATTAGCCTCTGCGAAGCCATTCTTTTGAGCAAGCTTTAAAGCCTCATCAAAAGATAATCCATCCTCATCCATTCTAGTTAATATATAATTTGTAGTACCATTTAGGATACCATAAATATCATTTACATCATTTACCTTAATGTTATCAATTAAAGTTCTAATTACAGGAATTCCTCCACCTGCAGATGCCTCAAAGCAGAATGAAGCATTATTCTCATGTGCTAAATTAATGAATTCCTCTAAATGGTTACTAACAACCTCTTTATTAGCAGTGATAACACTCTTACCACTCTTTAAGCACTTAGTAATAACCTCATATGGAACATCATGTCCACCTAAAACCTCTACTACTGCCTCAATCTCGTTATCATTGATGATATCGTTGATATCACAAACAAGCTTATCGCCTAGTAAGTCCTTCTTAATTGGTAAATCAAATACCTTCTTAATCTCGCAATTATATGACTTATCTAATTGCTCAATTAATGTGTAAACACCTCTACCAATTGTTCCATAGCCAAACAATCCTAATTTCATAAATAAATCTCCCCTTTATTTAATACAATTTTGATTTTAACAAAATTCTATATTGTTTTCAATTATTTTAATTATTATTTTAAATAATTAATAAAAGTTCGAATAAAATTAATCAAAAGTTATCATTTCACCGATTAAATCTATTTTTAATGTATCAAATATTTCCTTATCTCCATCAAATTTAATTCTAATACCATTAACAAATAGATCTGAATCACTATTTAAATAACCAATATGAATACCATAACCTCCACTACAGCAGGATGTAGATATTTTAAATTCTACAGTATTTAAATTTAATTCATTTAAATTCTTAATGAAATAATCCTTTGCCTTATCACTAATTATCATAATTAATCCTTAATTAAATTTCTAAATGAATCAAACTTAATTTCTGACTTATCTAATAAATTAGCATTACCTAAAACAACTACTGAGCTATCAGCTAAAGCTTCCTTATACCACTTAGACATATTCTTTAAGTCATCGGCAGTTGCCTCTAATAATTCTTTTCTTACATTCTTTCTATAATCGTAAGTAGCGCCCTTAAAATATAGCATAGCGGCAGTCTTACTCATATCTCTTACATGCTCAACGCTTTGAGAGTTACCAATAGCACCAATCTTAAATTCTAATAAATCCTCTTCTGTTATATCCATCTCATCAATGAATTTAGGAGTTTCAGAATATACATTATTAGTTCTATCAATATTAGGGTCTCTATATGATGTAAATCCAATTCCGCCCTGTGGCATTACCTGTAGCATACATCCATATGCTCCACCTAATACTCTTACATTTTGCCATAAATAATCTAATGATAAGGCATTTTCTAGTACTAAAGAAGCACCAGTATATTTATCACTAAATTTACCACATCTAGCAACATAATTTACATTATATGTAGTCTTAATAGCCTCACTCTTATTTTGTGGCATAAATACATCACGATTATATTTAGCTTCTAAATCTAATTCATTATAGAATTTATCAACACTTGCCTTTGCTAGAGTAAAGATTTCTTCATTACCTGTAATAGACACAGTGAAATTATTCTTAGCAAATACATTCTTCATATTTTCTAAATCCTTAATAAGATCCTTCTTATATGAATCAAAATTCTTATAAACATCCTCAATATAATCTAAATATGCAATACCACCGATATTATCTCTTATATTAAATTGTAAGTCTGTAAATGATGCCGCACGTGTTATAGCAACAACATGACCTCTACCTACAATACTATTTTCAATAGCGTTCTTTAATTCTGCTAGTCTCTTATATAATCTATCTGTATCACTAAAATCAGTTTTCTTAATGATATTTAATAATAAATCATTAGCGAAATCTATCTTATCCTTTAAGCATGAAACAGATAATACTAAATAGCATTTAACATTCTTATTAACATCAGTAACTGGTACTATTTCAGCTCCAATACCACCTAATTCATTTAAAATCATTTGATTGATTTCAAAATATGAATATTTATCAGTATTCATTTGTCTAATTAATGCAGTATATAAGGATAAAGCATTTAAATCACCATTTGAAATATTAGTTATATCAAATACATATCTAATATAAGCTATATCATTTGTATGATAATTAGAATATAAAACCTTATAATTATCACTAAATACATCTAGCTTATATTCCTTTGGATTTGGATTTAAATCATCTAATGATAATCTAGGTAATGTATTTAATGCTTCTTCTGAATCCTCTTCACTTTGATACTTTTCTAAATCAGCATTTAGCTTAATTAAATCATCTAATTCCTTATCAGACAAAGACTTCTTATATTCAGCTAGCTTTTCCTTTAAGCATTCATCCTTCTTATCCTGATAATCTAATGTAGGAATAAGCTTTACAAATGATTTATGATTATTATTTAAAATATATTCATCAATTAAATCCTCAAAATATCTAGAATTTAATAAATCATTCTTTAATTCCTTATATATTTCTAATGATTCTAATCCCTTAAATGGCTCATTATCATCATATAACCATGTAGAAATACCTGAAATTTGAATCATTAAGCCCTTAGGCCAAGATGCAGAGAACATCTTTTCTCTATTTTCAAATTCAGTATGATTAATTAATGATAAAATTGAATCCTTATCTACACCATTCTTTACTAAATCATATAAATATGAATCAATAACATCAATTAGCTTCTCTTCCTTATCAGCATTAGAGCCTTGAACAACAATTGATAAGAAAGGCTCATATAAATCAGTTTCAAAAATTGCATTTACTGATGAACCAATACCTGCCTGTTGAATCTTCTCCTTTAGCTTCGCACCAGGAATATTAAATAATGCATCAATTAATATACCAGCGGCTACAATCTTCTTTGAATCTAAAATTGAAGGTAAAACTGTATTATAAGAAAGGAATGTCTTATTATCTAAATTACCATCTGTTTGATAATATTCTGTTACATATTTTGCCTCATCAAATGCCTTTTGTGGCTTAATAGATGAATCAAAATCTACAACATCAAACTTAGATAAATATTCCTTATCTAGCCAATCTAATCTTTCCTCCATATCACAGTTACCGTAGATATAGATATATGAATTAGATGGAGAATAATACTTCTTATGGAAATTAATGAATTCCTCATATGATAAATCAGGAATATAATCAGGGTCTCCTCCTGATTCTAAGCCATAGGCAGTATTAGGATATAATGAATGCATGATATGACGAGTTAAAGTCTCCTCAGGATTAGAGAAGGCACCCTTCATTTCGTTATAAACAACACCGTTGATCTTAATTTCATCATTCTTATCCTTTAATTCATAATGCCATCCCTCTTGATAAAAGATTTCCTTGTACTTATAAATATTTGGATAGAATACAGCATCCATATAAACGCTCATTAAATTCTTAAAATCCTTATCATTTAAGCTAGCACATGGATACATTGTTTTATCAGGGAATGTAAATGCATTTATAAATGTATTTAAGCTTGATTTTAATAATGAAACAAATGGATCCTTTACTGGATATTTCTTAGAGCCACATAATACTGAATGCTCTAGGATATGCGTTAATCCACAATTGTTGATTGCTGGAGTTCTAAATGCGATAGAGAATACCTTATTCTCATCATCATTTTCCATAACACAGATTCTAGCACCACTCTTATTGTGCTTATAAATTTTCACATTAGAATCTATTTCATCAATATATTTTTCTTTTATAAACGTATACTTCATTTTCAAACACCTCGTTTTAAATTATAATTTATTTTTTATAAAAATAAAAGGTAAAAGAAAAATAATCCCATACGATGTATGGGATACTATAATATAGTTTTTAATAATTCTTCCTTAAATCCAAAGAATACCTTATCTTCTAATACTATTATTGGTCTTTTAACTAGCATTCCATTAGATGCTAATAGATCATATTTTTCATCTAATGTAATTTCCTTTAATTTTTCTTTTAGATTTAATTCCTTATATAATAATCCACTTGTATTAAATAATTTATTAATATCTAAATTACTTAATTGATGAAATTTAATAATTTCTTCCTTTGTTGGATTATTTTCCTTAATATTTCTTTCATTAAAATTTATATTATTCGCAATAAGCCAATTTCTTGCCTTAATGCAAGTAGTACATTTAGGATAACAAATAAATTCCATCTTATTTAATACCTCTTTCTAATTCAATTGCGTATAGGCTTGCTAGAGTTTGGAATATAATTTTAACATCAGAATTCCATATCGTTTCTCTAAATTTATCTAATCTTAAATAGCCATATTTATTAGAATGTGTTTTAATTCTTACAACCATTTGGGCATTTGAATTATTATCCTCTAACATCTTAAAGAATTCAGGATCTGTTTGTTCATAATGAATTCTAAAATTAATTGCAAGAATCATATTATTCTTATATCCAACCTCATTATATTTTTCAATTGGAATTGGATAGCATTCACCTAACATATCTTCATTTTTATATAAAACATCAAATTTATCATCAAGCTTTATACATACTCTATCAATTGAATAAAGAGGCGCTAGCTCTGTAACTAAATCAATTAATATTTTATCTACATCTAAATTAAATTCATTACTAAATTTATCATAAATTAATTCTAGCTGCTTAGATAAATTATTTTGTGAATCACTATCAATCTTTAGCTTTTCATGCTTTGCCTTATCATAAATGATAAAGCAATTTCTTCCCTTCTGCTTACCTCTATATAAGGCCTTATCTGCTGTAATAATTAAATCATTAAAATTATTCGCATCAGCTGGGAATGATGAAACACCAATTGTTATTGATGTAGTTTGATTTACATAGTCTACTCCAAAATTATATTCTAGATTTGATACAGAAAGACAAATCTTTCTTGCCATTTGCCATTTAGTATCATAATCAGTTACACCCTTTTGAACAACTATAAATTCATCTCCACCAAATCTACCTAAAATTGAATTTTCATCTAATGAAGAATTTATAGCATTAGCTATAGTCATTAAAACATTATCACCAATATGGTGACCATATGTATCATTGATTACCTTAAAATAATCAATATCCATAAAATAAACAGAAAAAGGCTCGTTCTTCTCGATTAATTCTTTGATGTAGCCTAAAATTTCACTCTTGATAAGTGCTTTAGTTAAAGCATCAACGATGTACTGTCTATTTTTCTTTTTAAAAAAATCAATACTTCTTAAATCGTTCATAACAAACCTCTAAATACTTAAATTATTATTCCACTAAAATGATCAATTTCATGTTGAATAATTTCTGCCTCAAAATCATTAAATACCTTTAATCTTTTTTGAAACTTATTATTATAATATTCAACCTTAATCTTCTTATATCTTTTAGTTTCCCTTTGGCCTTCTAAGGAAAGACATCCTTCCTTTACCAAATATTCATCCTCACATTTAATGATGGTTGGATTTATCATATATTCAATTTTTTCATTTTTATTTATGTAAACTAATATGCATTTATTATATCCAATCATATTAGCTGCCATACCAACACAATGCTCTCGATTAGCATCTAATGTATCAATTAAATCATCTAGGATATATAAATCATCGCTATTTGCTAATTCGGATTTTAGCATCAATGATTTTTGATTCTTAACTATTTCTTTTACCATCTTAGCCCTTTAAGCCATCAGATTGACGTTGCATATTTTCAACAACAACATCATAAATATCTCCCATTTCCTGACCCTTAGCTAATACAAGCCATGGCTCATTAGTATGGAAATGAACCTTGATGAAGTTTTCAGGGTTACCATACTTATCTTCGCCTTCAACTGAAGCTAAAACTAATGAATCACCCTTTAGCTCATTTAAGATATAATCTCTTAATTCATCCTCTGCGTCATCTACATCTTTATCTGCAATATCAATTAATAATTGAGTATCAAATTTAAATTCAACTAAACTCTTGTGTTCTTTTACCATATTTAATTACCTCCCGATATGAAAAACCACTGATGTAATTATATTACATTCAGTGATTAAAGTAAAGTTTAATATACATTTTAATAATTTTAAATTATTATTTTGCTATATGACATAAAGCAACTGTGCCAGGTCCTGAATGGCATCCAATAACTGGGCATATTTGAGAAATATGAATAGTTACTGTATTATCCTTCTCTAATATTAATCTTTTAATTATATTAGCACTTTCAATATCATCACCATGGCTAATATATAAAAAGTTATAATTTGGATCTCTTGTTTCAAAATATTTTTCTACTACAGCCATCGCAGCTCTTTTAGTTCCTATCTTTTTACCAATAGCAATTAGCTTACCTTCCTCACTAGTACACATAATAGGCTTAATATTTAAGGTTGCGGCAATTAAGGCCTTAGAACTTGATACTCTACCACCTCTTTTTAAATATTTTAAGTCATCAACAAAGAACCAGTGTCTTAGCTTATGTCTTATCTCATCCATAAATTTAAAATTTTCCTCTAAAGACATTCCACTTTCTCTATTGATGGCAGCTATTTGAGCAAGCACTCCAATACCACCTGTGGCACCTAAAGAATCAACTACCATCATTTTAAAGCCTGGATATGTTTCTTCTAATTCCTGTTTAGCAAGTAAGGCACTATTATGAGTATTAGATAGACCACTAGATAAAACTATATATAAAACATTTTCTCCTTTTTTAGCATATTCTTCTAAGAATTCAACATATTTAAATGGAGTGATTTGGGATGTTTTAGTAATCTTACCATTTCTCATTTCATCATAAAAATGCTTCATTTCACTTTCCTTTAAATATGAATTTGAAATATATTCCTTATCATCAATTGAATAATTCATAGGAATAAATTTTATATTATATTTATCAATTATTTCACTATCTATATCCGCAGCTAAATCTACGAAAATATTATAATTTTCCATGATTATTTCCTCCAAAATTTACACACATGCGTATTATATGGTATAATAACTTGGTTATCAATTACCAATATGACATTACCTGTGTATTAATACACAATATGTATATTAGTGAGTTTTAAATGGAGGATTTTATGGATAAAAGAATAATAAAAACTAAGGAAAGGATCTGTGATGCTTTATTACAATTAATGAAGGAAAAGAAATCTAGTAAAATTACAGTATCTGAAATAACTAAAATATCTAATATAGAAAGAAAGACATTCTATCTTCATTATAATTGTATCGAGGATGTATACGCAGATATAGAAACATCTATAATTGAGCAATTAGAAAATGAAATTAATAAATATATAGAAAATCCAAATTATCAAATTAAGAATATTTATTATAATTTAAACACTGTAATAAATAATAATATGACTTTCTTTAAATCAGTATCTGTAAATGATTCATATTCATATCTTCTTCACTCATTTGAAAAGGCATTATCTATAATAATTATTAAAATAGCTAAGGAAATTTGTCATGTAGATAGTAAAAATTTACAATATTACACAGACTTCTACGCAGCTGGAATTGTTAAATTATATTTAGAATGGCTAAGAGGAGAAACCGATTTAACATTAGATGAATTAACAATTATACTAACAAGAGCTTCTTTTTTCTCTGTTGATGAGCTAATAAATAATAAACGCTAATGTTACAATTGACTAACCATTACTATAAGTAATAAACTTTTAATAGGTGGTTATCATGATTACTTTTTTAAGAAAAAAATTCATAAAGAATTATGAAAATGTTAATGATACAAATGTAAGAGCATCACATGGTAAGCTAGCTGCCTTATTTGGTATATTTTCTAACCTATTTCTATTTTGTATAAAAATTACAGTAGGTATATTAACAGCTAATGTATCAGTATTCGCAGACTCTATCAATAACCTATCTGATATGGCATCATGTGTTATTATTCTAATAGGCTTCCATTATTCTAAAATGCCAGCTGATCAAGAACATCCATTTGGTCATGAAAGAGTTGAATATATTGCAGGATTAATAGTATCTATTCTAATTATCGCATCAGGAATTGGAATGACATATTCTTCTATTAGCTCAATAATAAATTATGAGGCTAAGGAATTAAATGTTAAAATAACTATTATTTCATTATGCTTATTATTCATATCTATATTAGTTAAATTATATCAATCACATGTTAATAGACATATTGCTAAATTAATTAAATCTGATGCCCTAAGGGCAACAGCTCAGGATTCATTAAATGACTCTATTTCTACTACATTAGTACTTATAGTATTATTAGTATCGTTATTAATTCAATTAAATGGTTCTACTTTAACATTCTCACTAGATGGTATATTAGGTACAATGATTTCTATCTATGTTATTTTATCTGGAGGCTTTATATTAAAGGATGAAATCAATCATTTAATTGGTTATAAAAATGAATACGATAAGCAAGATGAAATATTAGAATATATTAAATCAAATGATAAGGTATTAGGTGTTCATGATTGTATCTGTCATACATATGGACCTACTAAAATATTTATGACAGCACATATTGAAATTGATTCTAAAACCTCTATTGTTGAAAGCCATGATATCGCAGATACAATTGAGCATTATGTTAAGAATCAATATAATGTTGATTTAACTATTCATGTTGATCCAGTAGATTTAGATAATAATGAATTAATTGAAATAAGAAAAATATTTGATTCATTATTACCTGAAAGCATTACATATCATGATTTAAGAATTGCTAAATGCAATAATGAATCTATCATTGAGGTAGATATAGCAGTTAACTTTAAAGAGGAATTTGATATAGAAGCTTTTAAAGAAAATGCTAAGAATAAGCTAAAAGAAATAAATATTAATTATGATATAGATTTATCATTAGATAGAAAATAAAGAAGCTTTATTTTGACTAGATTAGTCATTTAAAGCTTCTTTTTCTTCTCTTTTTAATTTCTTATCAATTAATGGTCTAAGTCCATCAAAATTAGTTTTATCCTCTAATATTTCAACAATTAATATAGATAATGTTAAAAACAATAATCCATTAGTAATTCCACCAATTATATCTGAAAAATAATGTACACTTAGCATTAATCTACTAATATAAATTAAGATTGGAATAAATGCTGTTATTGGAATAAATATCATTTTATATTTCTTATTTATATTTGATTTTAAAATAAGATAAATAATTGAACCATATACTATTGTTGATATATTAGAATGACCTGATGGATAGGAATGAGAATTTTCAACCTGCCATCTTATTAATTCATTTGGTCTTTCTCTTTTATAAGCATTCTTTATTGATTCATTAAATAGAGCAGCAAGCCCCATTCCAGTTCCTAATACTAAGGATTTCATATTACATCTAAAGATAATTAATAATATGATTACTATAGCAATTACAGCATATGTATAACCAAATTCAGTTATTATTCTATTGAAGTAATATAGGAAATTACCCTTTTCTCCTCTTATATCAATAAAGAATTCTAATACGCTATTATCTAATTTATTTGTATATCCCTTTAATACAATAATAGTCCAAGATATATAAAATGAAACTAAAATTATTAAAGCTAAAATTAAAATAATATATTTATATTTTTTCATTTTTACTTTATTTTATTAACAATTTCCCTAGCTACAAATACACCATTCGCACCAGCTTGAGCTAAGCCTCTAGTTAAGCCAGCACCATCTCCACCTACATATAAGCCCTTAATCTTTGTTTCAAACTTATTATCGATTTCAGGTCTAGCTGAATAGAATTTAGCCTCAACACCATAGAATAATGTATGCTCATTAGCAATACCAGGTGTAACATGGTCTAATGCCTCTATCATTTCAATTAATGACTTCATTGTATTATATGGTAATACTAAGCCTAAATCTCCAGGAACTGCTTCCTTTAATGTAGGTCTTACAAAGCCCTCATCAATTCTCTTTTGAGTAGATCTTCTACCCTTACAAATATCACCATATGATTGAACAATGATTGAACCACAAGATAATTCATTAGCAAGTCTAGATACCTGATGAGCATATTCATTAGGTAAATTAAATGGCTCTGAGAATTTATGTGAAACTAATAATGCAAAGTTTGTATTTGTAGAGCCTAGCTTAGCATCTGCGTAGGCATGACCATTAGCAAGCATAGTACCTGAATGGTTTTCAACAACGACATGACCAGAAGGATTTGAACAGAATGTTCTTACTGTTGTTCCTACAGATGTTCTATAAATAAATTTACCTTCATATAAATTCTTATTTATTTCTTCCATTACGATATCATTTGTTTCAACTCTAACACCGATATCTACCTGGTTATTCTTCATTTGGATATCATTCTTCTTACAGATTTCCTCTAACCATGTAGAGCCATCACGTCCAACACCTAGGAATACGAAATCAGATTCAAGCTTTTCACCATTCTTAAGCTCAACACCAGCAACCTTACCATCCTTAACTAAAACATCAGAAACCTCAGTTTTAAATCTCATTTCTACTCTAGTCTTTAAATGCTCAAAGATTTTCTTTAGGATTTCTAAATTATTTTCAGTACCTAAATGTCTAACCTGGCTTCTTAATAGCTTTAAGCCCGCACCTAGTGCTCTTCTTTCAATTTCTCTAATCTTATCTGTAGTTGGGTCTGTAATAACCTCTGTAGCTCCAAACTTTAAGTTAATAGAATCTACATACTTAATTAAATCTAAAACTTCATCGTCATCTAGATAATCTGTCATCCAGCCTCCAAATTCAGTTGTAATATTAAATTTGCCATCTGAATAAGCTCCAGCACCACCAAATCCATTAGTGATTGAGCATGCAGGTAAGCATCCTGAATGTCCATCCTTATTGATAGGGCATTTAGCTAGCTTATGCTCATTTACTGGACATCTTCTAGAATAGATATCATTTCCCTTATCTATTAATAAAACCTTTATATTTGGATTTTTTTCAACTAATTCATAGGCACAAAATGTTCCGGCAGGACCAGCACCTACGATAATGCAATCATACTTCATAATATCGCTTCTCCTTAACAAAGTTATTTTATAACTTTTTAGCTTTTCATTCAAGTGATTAAGAAGAAAATGCCTATCAAAGGATAGGCAAATTAATTGACATCCAAGCATTTCGAACCCAATATATAAAATAGTCTATTCTGTGAGACTGTGAATTTCATGAGAAACATTTTGATATTTTTTTCACATTAGAAAAACCAAAAAGGCCGTCATAATTGACAGCCCAATTCATAATTAATTCTCTTTGAATGTACCCTTTTCTAAAGCAAGTGTTCTAGTTGTTAAATCACATACCTCAGATGGTCCAAAGTATTGAATAGCACCTGGATATAAGTAGCAAGTTTCAACAGCCCACTTATTTCTATTAGCTTCAAAATACTTAAATGGAGCGCCATCTAATTCAACTAAAGCCTTTCTAATAACTGGCTTATCCTCACCATGACGTCTTTCAATATTCATCATCTTAGTAATAGGCATACCACCAGCTACCCACTCATCTGCAGGTCTAGATAGATTAGATACCTTTGATAAATATCCATTATATCCATATTGGATTAGCATAAATGCATTATAACCTAAAGAGTAGCAATAATCTGCATCGAAGTTAGAAGGGAATGCACATCTTCCTTCATAGCCAAAGAAATGATGTAATGCACTGAACTTACCATTGTATTGACCTTTCTTTCTTCTTTCCTCTAATACATCCTTAACTAATGCACTAAATAGCTTTTCAGATTCAATTAATGAAACCTGAACATTACCATGTGGATCTCTTTCTAGGAATAATTGTTGTTGAATTGTAACAGGTAGGATTGCAAATACTGCCATAGATTCCTTAGATAGACCCTTTTCAATAAATGCGTACTTATCTGCCCATGTAGCTAGTTTATTAAATGCCTCAGCCTTTTCACCAGCTAATAATTCATTAATTTCAGCGATTAGCTTAGAGAATTCAGGAACGAATTCAACTACACCCTCTGGAATAATAGCAACACCGAAGTTCATGCCCTTTGCAGCTCTAGCAACTACGCTATCAGCGATATAATTTGCAATTTGAGATAAAGACATCTTCTTAGCAGCTACCTCTTCAGATACTAAACAGATATTAGGCTGAGTCTCTAAAGCACACTCTAATGCAACATGAGATGCACTTCTTCCCATTACCTTAATAAAATGCCAATACTTCTTAGCTGAATTACAGTCACGTTGAATGTTACCAATTAATTCACTATAAGTCTTTGTTGCTGTATCGAAACCAAATGAGCATTCAATATCCTCATTCTTTAAGTCACCATCGATAGTCTTAGGACAACCAATAACCTGAACACCAGTATTATTTTGAGCAAAGTACTCAGCTAATACAGCTGCGTTTGTATTAGAGTCATCACCACCGATGATTACAACTGCAGTAATACCATGCTTCTTACAAGTTTCTGCAGCCATCTTGAATTGCTCTGGAGTTTCAATCTTAGTTCTACCAGAACCAATAATATCGAAACCACCAGTATTTCTAAATTCATTAATATATTCGTCATCAAATACTAAAAATTTATCGTCAGTTAATCCTGAAGGTCCACCCTTAAAGCCAATTAATACATTGTCCTTATTAGTTGCCTTTAATGCATCATATAAGCCTGAAACAACGTTGTGTCCACCAGGTGCTTGTCCACCTGATAAAATAACACCAACAACCTGCTTCTTAGCAGTTGATGTATTCTTACCCTTTTGGAAAGTGATTTCCTTCTTACCATATGTATTTGGGAATAAAGCCTTAATCTTTGCTTGATCTGCAACTGATTCAGTAGTTTCTCCTTCCTTAACACAAATTTCATTGATACCATTTCTTAACATTCCAGGTAATTTTGGAACATATTGATATCTTACCTTTTGAAGAGGTGATAATTTCATAGTTTTCAAATCTCCTTTTTTTAACAATAAATTAGCATAAGAAATTTATTTATTAAGTTTAATAAATAGTTTTCGCGCCACTTAAATTTATTATATCAAAAATTAAAAAAAGTGCAATATCATTACAATATCACACTTAATAGATTTTACTCTATATCATTCTTATATTTTGAGCATAGGAATCTTTCCTTACCCTTAGTAATTTCACCATATTCAATAGCTTCCTTAGGGCAGTTAGATACGCATGCCATACAATGAGTACAATCAGTTAATCCCCATACTGGCTTTTTGTCTTTTATTTCAATGTTGTTAAAAGGACAAACTAAAGCACATTTGCCACATCCTATACATTCATTAGTTGAATAGAATTTATCTGACCTTAGTTTTACCTTTATCCAAATTGGAGTAAATGGCTTAATGATTAAATATTCAAATTGCCATACATATCTAGACTTAATTTTTTTGCCTTCCTTTATTCTTTCTATTACAGGTGGAAGTTTGCTAATAGAATCCTTTAATCTTTGAACATTTTCTTCATGAGATAATAAAGGATAAGCATTTGATGCTATATAATTTCTAGGCATCTTAAAATCAGTTGTGCCCATATATTTCATCTTTTGCTTTCTAGCTATTCTCTTACAATAGTGCTTACCAATTCCACTATAGCCGCCACTAGTTAGAATAAAATAGATTTGCTTAGTACCAGTAAGCTTAACATTCTTTAAGTACTTATATAAGAAATTAGGAATTTCACATACATAAATTGGTGCACAAATAATAAATGGCTTATCAGAATGAATCTCACTATAATCATGATTCTTAATTCTTTTTAATAAATTAAGAGATTCATCATTTAATCCATTAGCTATTCTTTTAGCTATAAATTCTGTATTACCAGTTGCTGAAAAATATAAAACCATAATTATCTATTATCTACCTTTTCTAAATATAAATCATGATTCATAAGCCTATAATTTGCCATTTCCTCGTACTTTGTGTTAGGTCTACCATAATTTGCATATGGGTCGATAGAAATGCCGCCACGTGGCAAGAATTTACCCCATACCTCAATATATCTAGGATTTAATAGCTTAATTAAGTCTTTCATAATGATATTTACACAGTCCTCATGGAAATCACCATGATTTCTAAATGAGAATAAATATAGCTTTAATGATTTAGATTCTACACAATATTCATCTGCGATATATGAAATATAAATTGTTGCGAAGTCAGGCTGACCTGTGATAGGGCATAAAGATGTAAATTCAGGACAATTGAATTTAATAAAATAATCATTTTCCTTATGCTTATTAGAGAATTTCTCTAATAGATTAGGATTATAATCAAAATTATAATCTGTTTTCTTTCCTAATGTTTTTAATCCTTCTTTTTCTCTTTCCATGTTAATCTTCCTCGTATTCTATAGGATCCTTTAATCCATTAATTTCAAATGCTTTCTTTCTATCAATACATGTACCACATTTACCACATGCCTTATCATGACCCTCATAACAAGACCAAGTTAAATTATAAGGAACATTTAATTTAGTACCAAGCTTAACAATGTCACTCTTGTGAAGTCCTACAAATGGACCTTCTACTCTAACCTGCTTACCACTACCTATATAAATTGCTTGATTAATAGCATTTGTAAATTCTGGTGAGCAATCTGGATAAGCAACAGATGAATCATCTGAATGAGCACCATAATATATTAAATCACAGCCCTTAGAAATAGCTATAGCGGCCGCGCTAGATAGGAATAAGCCATTTCTAAATGGTACATATGTAGATAGAGGCTTACCATCATTATTTTCTAATTGCTCACTATAATCACCTAGTGGAACATCCTTAGATGAATGAGATAATAATGAGCAATCTGAATATTCAAATATTTTAGATAAATCTAAAAATAAATGCTCAACTCCATAATATGAAGCCACATTATTACTTGCCTCAATTTCCTTTAAATGCTTCTGTCCATATGAAATGGATAAAGCAACTACATTATCCTTACCATATTCATCTATAGCCTTAGCTAAGGCTGTTGTAGAATCTAATCCACCTGAAAATAAAACTAATACTTTCATACTTACTCCTCATAAAAAGGATATTTATATTTATCCTTTTCTTCTATCTTTCTTAATACCTTACATGGATTTCCTACTGCTATAACATTAGAAGGTATATCCTTATTAACTACTGAACCAGCACCTATTACAGCACCATCTCCAATAGTTACACCTGCTAAAATAGTTACATTCGCACCTATCCATACATTATTTCCTATACAGATAGGGAATGCTACCTCTAGACCTTCATTTCTCATTTCATAATCTAAAGGGTGTTCAGCACATGCTATACAGCAATTAGGTCCAATAAATACATTATTACCAATAGTAACATCATTACAATCTAAAATAATTAAATTATAATTTGAATAAAAATTATCTCCAATAGAAATATTATATCCATAATCTACATGAAGTGGAGGTGTAATAAAATAATTGTCACCTATTTTATTAAATAGATTTTTTAATAATGCCTTTCCTTCATCAAAGCCTAAATCATTATATTTTTTACAAATATTATAAGAATTTCTTCTTTCATCACATAAATCCTTATCATAATTTGCATTATATAAATAACCTAGCTTAGCCTTTTCCTTTTCAGTCATTATCTAAATACCTCAACATCTATATCACCAATCTTTGATACAGTTGTTGTCTTACTTTTCTTTTTAATACCTCTTGCTGTAACACAGCTATGGCATCCCTCGATTCTTACACAAATTGCATCTGACTTAGTAATCTTTTGCATAATATATAAAATATCGTTACCAATCTTTTCCTGTAATTGTAATCTCTTAGCTACCATATCAGCAATTCTTGCAATCTTAGATAAGCCAATTACTCTTCCATTTGGAACATATGCAATATCTACAGTCATGTCATACATTAACGCAAGGTGATGCTCACAATGAGAGAAAATATCAATATCCTTAACAATAACCATATTCTTAGAATCAGTTACATAATCTCTTTCAAATGTCTTATCGAATAATTCTACTAATTCATCATTAGTATAATTCATACCCTCAAACTGCTCTATATACATTTCGGCAGCTCTTCTTGGTGTATCCTTTAAGCCATCTCTTTCTGGATCATCTCCAAGTGCTATTATTATTTCTCTTATAGCATTTTGTAATCTTTCCTCATCAATCATCCTAAACACCCCTTTCATTAGGATCCCATATTATTTTATGGATTTGAAGACATAGTCTTACTCCATTTAAGTTCTTATCAATTAAGAATTGAACCATATTCTTTAAATCTATAAGTCCAAATACTGGACTAAATAAGCAATTAGTTTTTTGTGTTAAATTATATTTAGTAATTACCTCATATGCTCTTTCCATATCATTTAGGCTACCACACACAAATTTAACTGAATCCTTTTTAGACACATATTGATAATTATCAAAATCCATCTTCTTTTCCATTAAAGAAATTGGTAATTTATAATCTAATGTAAATGATACATTAGGTATATCTAAGAATTCCTTTATAGATACAGAACCATTAGTTTCAATCTCAATATTAAAATTATTATTTGATAATTTAATCATTAATTCCTTAATATCTTCTTGAATTAGTGGTTCACCACCAGTTAATGTAATGTTCTTAACATTCTTTGATTTAGCATATCCAACTATTTCATCAACTGATTCAATGCTATATTTAGGATTTTCAAATGAATACTTAGTATCACAATATGAGCATCTTAAATTACAATTAGCAAAGCGAATGAATAAAGCAAGCTCTCCTTGCTTCAATCCCTCACCATTAATTGATACAAATTTTTCTATTACTTGCATACATACCTCGCACAATTATTAGGTGTCTCATAAACAGATACTGAATATACATTATATTTTTTAGATAGATCATCATAAAAATATTTAGAGAAATTTTCAGCTGTAGTTCTAAAATCTACTACTCTTAATAAAAATTGATTATTTAATAAATTAAATAAGTTATCATCTAATGAACCCTTTTCAACAATAAAGGAATGATCAAAATAATCGCATAGCTCCTTTAAATCCTTCTTTATTAAATTGAAATCCACTACCATTCCATTATCTGGATTACCAGTAATTTCTAAAACAACTCTCCAACGATGTCCATGAATATTACTGCACTTTCCATCATAATTTGTTAAGAAATGAGCAGCGTCAAATGATGATTCACAAGATAATACAAACATAAAATTCCTCCATAAAAAAAGATGGGTTTAATACATAATAAGCCCATCATAAAAACATCTTTAATAAAAGTCCTAGTTTTATTTATAGACAGGATGGTACAAATGAACTGTCTTATTAAAATACCTATAATAATATAACACTTTTAGTTTGATATTTCAAATAATTATTACTGTTTATTCTTTAATTTATCTTGGATTCTTCTTTGCTTAGCTTCTAGTTTAGCCTTTTTCCAAGCAAGAATCTTTTCTTTTTTAGTTAATCTCTTTGGATCATTAATAAATTGATCAATAATACTATCATTATTCTTTAATATCTTCTTATTAATAAATTCAATTGTTAAGAAGAATAATGGTAATGCCGCAAATACGAATATACCTAAGATTATGAAATTATCCTTATCCTTGAATAAATTTTGAATTGGAATAGAATTCCATGGCTGCATAAATTCATGCATAAATTGTGAATCAAATACAGTTTGACCAGCAGAACTATCAAAACCAAACATAGCAGCGTTTGTAGGCATACCTCCAACAAATGATGTTGGTAGCATAAACGCTAATGATATTACAGTAAGTATGATTAATACAAATGCGAATATTCTATATTTAGTAAATGGTAAGCATAATGTAAATGCTACTACAAGACCTGCAAATGTTAATAGAACAGAAACCATAGTCTTAACATTTTCTTCTGAAATCCAAGGCTCAATACCCATACTATAAGGTAATGTATAAGCTTGAATTGAAAGCACAATCGCAAGCATTGCCAGCAAGCCTGCCGCTAAACCCTTAGCGATAATATTCTTTGTAAATGAGCCTTTAATTGGTCGTTTACTAAATTCTAGTGATAATACGAAACCACCAGTACCAATAACTGCAGATTCTAGCATATAAGCATTTTCGATTGTATACCACATTTGGCCCTTCTTTAAAGGCATTAGGGCAAATGCTAATAATAGAATCGCAAATGATTTCATTAGGAATAGAATAGATGTTCTAGAAATATTTCCAATTACTCTTCTACCTTGAGCAACTACATCCTTTAAATGTGAAAAATCATTATCCATTAATACAACATCAGATACTGATTTAGCTGCGTCTGTTGCCTTAGCAAATGTAATTGATGAATCAGCCCTTCTTAAGGCTAAAATATCATTTACACCATCACCAGTCATCGCAACCTTATGCTTCTTTTCTTGAAGTGCCTTAACAATAGCCTCCTTTTGTTCAGGAGATACTCTTGCAAATATTGTGTATTCCTCTACTAAGGCTGGGATTTCCTCTAGGCTCACACCTTCTAATGAAATTGCCTTATCAGCATTGTCAACACCACAAGTTTTTGCAATCTTACTAACAGTTAATGGATTATCACCAGATATAACCTTAACAGTTACACCATTATTTTTAAAGAATTCTAATGTATCCTTAGCACTCTTTCTGATTTGATCCTCTATAACAAAGAAGGCAAGTAGCTCTTCATTTAGCTTAAAAGCTAATACTCTTTTTCCTTCCTTTGCTTTTTCTTCTACAAATTTTAATCTTTCATCTGATTTATCTAATAAATATTCAGGAGCTCCTAATAAAAGCTTATCTCCATTTTTATAAATAAGGCCTGATGATTTATGCTCACTAGAAAATGGAATTAGCTCTTGATATTCACAATCAGGATTTTCACCAAATTCTTGGAATAGTGCTTCTGCAGTTTGATTTCTAGAACCACTAACACCTAAAAGATTTCTAATATTATCGTAAATGTCTTCTAGGTGAACAAATCTCTTAGTTTCACAAACCTTCATAGTACCATCAGTTAATGTACCTGTCTTATCTAAGCAGATAGTATCTACTCTAGATAAATTCTCTAATGAATATAATTCTTGAATTAATGTTTGTTTCTTTGAAAGTGAGGCAATAGATAATACTAATGTTACAGATGTAGTTAATACTAAGCCTGATGGCATAACACCAACAGCGAATGAACCAACAGTAATCATAATACGTGCCCATGTTACTGAATCGCCAAGACTCATCTGCATGCCATCCCATAAATCTATGTCAGCACCATACTTTTGAACCTTATAAATAAGTGTTGCGATAATTGTTATAGTCATAACAACTAAGCTTACAGCTAATATTTTCATTATTAGCATTATTCTAGACATAAGCTCTGATTTATGTCTTTCCATTGATTTAACCTTAGATGAAATACTCGAAGCGAATGTATCATCACCTACATTGATTGTTTTAAGTTTACCCTCACCAACAATAATTGATGAACCAGAATAAATCTTATCTCCAGGATATTTTTTAATATAATCAGATTCACCTGTTAGATTAGATTCATCTACCTGTAAATATCCATCTAATAATTCAAAGTCAGCAGTTGCTTGCTCTCCAGCTTTAAGAAATACTATATCATCTATAACGATATCATCAGCGTTTATTGTCTTTTCTTCACCATTTCTTAAAACACGGCTTTTAGCTAATGTAACAATCTTTAATCCATCTAATACCTTCTTACCATGGATTTCTTGAATAGTACCAATTGTAATGTTCATAATAGCTGGAATTAAGAACGCAAATTTAGAAAAACCAAAATGCTTATCAACTACAGCTCCATTTCCACTTGAATATAAGTAAATTATAAAAATTAAGAATGTAATAGCAATAATAATTAATATCGTATTAAAGAATGTAAAAACATTATGAAATACAATTTGAGGAATAGTTTTTTCATTAGTCTTACTTGATTTATTATGTAATCCAAGCTCAACTCTTTTTTTAACCTCTTCATCATTTAAGCCAACATTTATATCAACATCTTTATTTAAATTAGTTGACTCCATAGCTTTCCCTTGTATTATTAAATTAGTAAGAATTGTACTAAGTAATAATACTTTCTCCTTTCTTACCTCTCAATTATTTATACACCATTAATTTGATGTTATAATTTTTTAAACACTGTGGATTTGTTTCTCATAGTTTACAGCTAGA
>JAFSJY010000023.1 GCA_017449215.1 Acholeplasmatales bacterium
AAAAACAAATTCGGGTAGTGACTATATTATTAATAATGATTTAAATAATGCAAACATACCTTTATAAAGATAAAAAAGATAGGCTTAATGAAATGCCTATCTTTTTACATTAACTTTTACATTAACACTTATATGTATTTCTATAAACTCTTATAAACTGCAAAATGCTTGAAAAGCCTTATTTTACGAGTTTTTTAAATTTTTGTATAAGAGGCAAAACGGTAAAAAAGCGAACCCCCTGAAGAGAACAATCTCTTCTTTTTTTCACCTTTTTAGGTAATTATCATAATATACTTTAGAGGTGAGTTTATGAATAATGATGTTAAGATAGTAATAGATGCAGGACATGGAGGAAGTGATCCTGGAGCAGTAGGTAATGGTATATATGAAAAAGATTATGCATTAAAAATAGCGGAATATCTTAATAATAGATTTAAAGAACTAGGTGTTAGTTCAGTACTTGTAAGAAGTACTGATGAAACATTAACTCCAAATGAAAGAGTTAATAGAATACTTTCTTTTTATGGTAATAGACCAGATGTACTTGTAATATCTAATCATTTAAATGCAGGTGGTGGTGAAGGAGCTGAAGTTATATATGCACTTAGAAATAATGATACTTTATCTAAGTTAATATTAAATAACTTAGGTGAAGAAGGTCAATTAATAAGAAAAGCATATCAAAGAAGATTACCATCAGATAATACTAAGGATTATTACTTTATGCACAGGAATACTGGTTTAACTGAACCTATAATTGTAGAATATGGTTTTGTAGATAATGCTAAAGATGCTAATAAGATTAAAAATAACTGGCAAAACTATGCTGAGGCAGTAGTAAAAGCAGTTTCAGAGTATAAAGGTATACCATATGATAAATCTTCTAAATCAGATACTTATACTGTTCAAAGAGGAGATACTTTATGGAGTATAGCTAAAAAGTTTAATACTACTGTAGATGAGTTAAAAAAATTAAATAATATATTATCAGATGTGTTGTCTATAGGCCAAATATTAATTGTAAAGTGATTTATATATTAAGTCGCTTTTTTAATTATATGATATAATTAATTTTGGTGGTGCGTCAGTTCGGCGTATTGTATATAGTTGGTGGGAACCCAACATGGTAATCCCTAGCAAGGAGCCATTAGTTAATCTTGGAGCCAAAATCGTGAGACTAGGTTTAAGCGTAGATAAACAAGAATTCGAGCCGTAATACGAAAGTGTGAAGTTATTGAGCCTCGTTAAAGTATATATAAGTAGATGTTGATAGGGTCACCTACCTAGCAAACAATATCGGTAATATCGTTATGCGAGATATTATGAGAAATCTATCGGGGTCTTTAGGACATGGCGAGTTTATCATTGTTATACAATATGTACCTGAGAGAACTTATATATTCCTAATTCTAAAAGGTTTAAAACACCAATAGTAATGGTAATGAATATACAAGGACTTGGAATACCCAAGATATTCAAAAGGTATATAAGTAGTCGGACTAGTTCGTAGTAGTTATGAAATAGAGTAATATCTATGGAGCAAAGGAACTAGCAAATAATCGTTTCTTTAGAGAAACACTTACAACCCAAGAGGAGGACTAATAAGTGGAAAATGAACGAAAAGATATAAAATATTATGCACAGAGAAATATTAAAGTCGAAAATTTAATTCATTTTGTCAATAAAGAAAGATTAATAGAACAACATATAAAACAGCAAAGAAATAAAGCAAGTGGAATAGATAAAATAACTAAAGATAAATATGCATATAAACTAGATGAAAATATAGACAATTTAATAGAACGTATGAAGAAATTTAGTTATAAACCATTACCGGTAAGAAGAACATATATTCCTAAAGCAAATGGTAAATTAAGGCCACTCGGAATACCAGCTTATGAGGATAAGTTAGTACAAGGAGTAATGGCAGATGTACTAAATGAAATCTATGAATGTAAATTTCTAGAATGCTCTTACGGCTTTAGACCAAACAAGAACTGTCATCAAGCAATTAGAGAAATAAATCAGAGAATAATGATAAACAGAGTAAATTACATACTTGATTGTGATATCAAAGGTTTCTTTGATAATGTTGACCACAAATGGTTAATGAAGTTTCTAGAGCATGATATCAGTGATAAGGTATTTCTAAGATATATTAATAGATTTCTAATAAGTGGATATATGGAAGACATGAAATATTATGAGACTGATAAAGGAACACCACAAGGTGGACTTATATCACCAATACTTGCTAATGTATATTTACATTATGTATTAGACTTATTCTTTGAAAACTATGTTAAATCTAAACTAAAAGGAGAAGCATATCTAGTAAGGTATGCAGATGACTTTCTAATAATGTTTCAATATGAAAGTGAGGCTAAGCAAGTATATGAATTATTAATTAAGCGATTAGCCAAATTTGGACTCGAAATGGAACAAGATAAAACAAGAATACTTCCGTTTGGTAGATTTAAGGGTACAAAAGAAGCCTTTGACTTTCTTGGTTTTATGCATTATAACGGAATAACAAGAACTGGCAAGTATATAGTAGGGCATAAAATAAGTAAAAAGAAAAGGAAACTTAAACATAAATCAATTACAAAATGGATTAAAGAACATAGAGCGTACAGATTTATAGAAACAATTAATTTACTGAATAAGAAACTGATAGGTCTATATGCTTACTATGGAATAAATGGAATGCTTGGTGAATTATACAAAATATATTATCATACTTTATATGCGCTTAGAAGTAGTATCTTTAGAAGAAGTCAAAGATGCCTTAGCGGTAAAACGTTTGATAAAATACTTCGAAGAGTTCCAATTGCAGAGCCTAAGATATATAAAGATATTTGGTGCTGGAATATATAAGATTATTTGAAGAGCCTATTGCCTTAATAGGGCACGATGGGTTCTGTGAGGGGCAATGAGACTTCCCTCACTTAAGAAAAGAGAGGTGAAAGTCGAGACTTGTCTACTCGACATA